>JBFFIL010000077.1:0-6678 GCA_041556535.1 Acidimicrobiia bacterium
AGAAGTCGGGGCTCTCACGGGGCGGAGATCCAACCCGCTGTGCCGGAACACCGCTGGCTTGGCCCCGTGCACCGGTCGGCTTATAGGGTGGGAGCCGATGAGCACCGAGCAGAGCAACTCACCCGGCCTCCTACCCGAAGGGGCAGACGAGGTCGTGCATTACTCGACTCCGGCAGGGGCCGAGAACTACACCAAGAAGGGGAGATTGCGCAAGAGCTTCTACGAGGTCGAGTTGGCGCGCCTTCAGGAGGAGCTGGTGCGGCTTCAGTATTGGGTCGTCGAGACCGGCCAACGCGTGGCGGTCATCTTCGAGGGCAGGGGCACCGCGGGCAAGGGAGGCGTCATCAAGCGGATCACCGAGCGGATGAGCCCTCGCATCGTCAAGGTGGCCGCTCTCCCCAAGCCGACGGAAAGGGAAGAGACCCAGTGGTACTTCCAGCGCTACGTGGCGCATCTCCCCGCAGCGGGCGAGATGGTCCTGTTCGACCGGAGTTGGTACAACCGTTCCAACGTCGAGTGGGTGATGGGGTTCTGCACCGAGTCGGAGTACCAGGAGTTCCTCCGGTCCTGTCCAGAGTTCGAGCGCATGCTCGTCCGTTCCGGCATCAAGCTGCTCAAGTACTGGTTCTCCGTGAGCTACGAGGAGCAGCGCCAGCGATTCGAGTCACGCAACCAGGAGCCGCTCAAGCGGTGGAAGCTATCGGAGATGGACATCGAGGAGCACCGGAAGTACGTGCGCTACTCGATGGCAAAGGACACGACTTTCCAGTACACGGACATCAAGCAGGCGCCCTGGTTCGTCGTGCCCTCCGACGACAAGAGGAGAGCACGCCTCAACTGCATTACCCACATCCTCAACCAATTCGACTACGGCGACCTCACGCCCGACTCCGTCGATCTCCCGGAGATGGAAGAGATCCCGTACGTGAGGCCTCCGTTTCAGGAGCAGACGTTCGTAGACCAGCGCTACTAGGGGACGGGAGACTCAGACTTCGACCAGCTCGCCCGAACTCAGGTCCAGGACGAACTCCTTGTCGGACTTCGAGTCGGCGATGAAGAGCGCGAGGACCGCTCCTTCCTCCCTGACGACCCACCAGGCGTACTCGTCGGCTCCCGACTCCATGAACCCGAGACGGGCAGCGCGGGCTGCAGCAACCATTTCCAACTCGACATCGGAGCTGTCGAGCACAGTCTCGACCGGGTCGGCCTTGTCCCGCTCCTCGACGAACTGAACCGCCTCGAACACCGCAACCTCCGGTCTCAATCGTAATCCTCCAGGCGGGCGACACCGCCGATTGCCGTAAGCTGATTCGGTGAGCTCGATCCACACCACCTGGGGGCCGATCGCGGCAGCCATGAGTGGGGTCGTGGGCCTGTGGGGTGTGATCATGGCGAAGCGCAACTCTCCGCCTTTGGCCTTCTACTGGGCGGTCGGAGTCTCCATGGCCGCCCTGCTCGCCCAGATCGTGATCGGTGTCGTCGCCATGTCCGTCGACGGTCTCGACCCGGGTAACCAGCACGTCTTCTATGGAGTCGTAATCGCCGTGACTTTCACATTCACCTACGTCTACAGGGCGCAGTTCCGTAAGCGCCCCGCCCTGTATTACGGACTCCTCCTACTCTTCACGATGGGTCTCTCGATCAGAGGGATCATGACCTTCGGGGGGAACTTCTGATGCTGCTCGAAGGAAAGAAGCTGGTCATCACCGGGGTTCTCACCGACGACTCGATCGCCTTCCACGCTGCGCGCATAGCGCAGGAAGAAGGTGCCGAGATCGTAGTAACGGGGTTCGGCCGCGGCCTGAGACTGACCGAGCGCTCCGTGCAGAGGCTTCCGGTTCCCTGTGACGTCCTCGAATTGGACATCAACTCCGCAGATCAGGTCGATGCCCTCACGGGCGACCTGGCGAAGCGATGGGGGAAAGTCGACGGTGCACTTCATGCCATCGCATTCGCTCCGGCGGATGCCCTGGGCGGCAACTTCTTGGAGACACCTGCCGAGTCGGCCCAGACGGCATTCATCACTTCTGCTTTCTCCTACAAGACCCTTGCGGTCGCCCTCCTCCCGCTCATGAAGGAGGCGGGCGGCGGGTCGCTCGTCGCCATGGATTTCGACAACACGCAGGCCTGGCCCGCCTACGACTGGATGGGTGTGGCCAAGTCGGCGCTCCAGTCGGTGACCCGCTACCTTGCGCGAGACCTGGGCCGGTTCAACATCAGGGTCAACGCCGTCTCCGCGGGGCCTCTGGGGACCGTGGCGGCTAAATCGATCCCCGGATTCGAGAGGTTCGACGAAGTCTGGGCCGAGCGCTCACCGCTGCCGTGGGACACCACCAACCCAGATCCGGTGGCGAGGATGGTGTGCGTCCTGCTGAGTGACTGGGCGCCAATGACGACGGGTGAGATCGTGCACGTCGACGGTGGCTTCCATGCCGTCGCCGCCGGCTCCGGGGAGGACTAGCCCGAGCGAGTTGCTTCGGTCGGGATCGACACGGGGAGGGGCAGCTCGATCACGAATGTCGCCCCGCCCCCTTCTGTGGTCTCGATGCGCACCGTCCCGCGCATCACCTCGGTGAGGCTCTTCACGATGGACAGGCCCAGGCCGGTCCCTCCTCCCGGCCGGGTCTCGGACTGGTCCAACTGCACGAAGCGCTCGAAGACGCTGTCTCTCTGAGAGTCGGGGATGCCGGGCCCATGATCCACAACGGCAATGACACACACCCGGTCCCGTCCCCACGCGAAGACCTCCACTTCGCTGTCGGGCGCATGCTTCGCGGCGTTCTCCACCAAGTTGATCAGCACCCTGGTCAGGTGGTCGCGGTCGGCCTCGACGGTCAGATTCTCGGGCTCGATTGCGATGGATGGCTCGATCGGTATCACCCGGTTCACCTCGGCGAGGACTCCACTCAGCTCCACGGGCTCGAGGTGGACCGGAATTGCTCCGCGGTCTATGCGAGAAACCACGAGCAGGTCGTCGATGAGCCGCTGCAGCCGCCCGGCTTGTCGGCGGGCACTGGTCAGGAGCTGTTGGGACATTGGCTCCTCGGGTGCCAGTTCGGGGCGGTTGACCGTGTCCAACGACCCGATGATGGAAGTCAGCGGGCTCTTCAGCTCGTGGCTGACAGTCGAGACGAAGTCAGTCTTCATCTGCGCAACTTCCTCGAGTCGGCGGGCCATCTCGGCCTGCGCCTCGTACCGGCCGATCTGGCTCAGGACCAGGCCTGCGGGAGCAGCGAGCGATCCGAGCTGCTCCAGCTGGTCCTCGGCGAAGTCGCCGACGTAGGGATCTCCGACGACGATCACGCCGACACGCATCGCCTCGACCTTCAGTGGGGCGACCAACGCCTGCTTGAGGCCGAGCTCCCTGAGCAGGGTGTGAGAGTCTGCCTCTTCGTCGACCCTCCGCACGTGAAAGGGCTTGGCTGCCCGGTAGGTCTGCGCCACGATGCTGGGGGCGGTTATCTCAACGGTGATCGGGTCTGTCTCCAGCGGGTAGCCGTTGACCCAGATCGGGCTCATCACCTCGAGACGCTGCATGTCGGCGTCATGGAGCAGGACCAGACCCACCTGGGCGTCGAGGTATTTGCAGATCGTGCCGACCAGATGGGGGACGATCTCGGCGAGGGACTCGGCCCTGGCCAGGGTGGCGCTCACCGCGTATAGGCGCTCGAAGTCGAGTCGCTGCATCTCGAGTTTGTTCTCGTGTCTGGCCGACGCGGAGGCCTCCTTCTCGAATTCGAAGCCGACCAAGGCAGTGGCTGCGGCGACCACGGCGACAGTGACGACGGGGGCCACCACATCGGCGATGGCGTCCGCCTGCCCGAAGGTGAATGCGAGAAGTGAGATGGCGAGGCCTATGGCGACCGTTATGAAGGCGTGGGCCCACCATGTCAGCAGCAGACCTGACACCGCCACCATCCCGAAGAGGATCGGCTCGGTGACGGTGGTGAGCTCCGGGACGAAGCCGACGTACGTGATCCCGGCGATCATCGCCAGCAGCCAGGTCGAAGCGATCCACGGTGCGGCGCGCGTCGCCATCGGCTTTTCCCATCGAACGGATGTCGAGATGACGAGGACGACTGCGAGCCCGGCCATCGGGAGGTAGAACCCCTCTTCGGCGTAGACCTCGTTTTGGACAGCCTGGGCGCCGAAGACGATCAGAACCACCCAGGCAACAGCCGAGGCGCGTCTGAGCAACGACGATCGGAAGCGAGCCATGGACTCGTGAACTGTCGGTTGTATCTCTGCGACGGTCATCTGATCGGCACCTGTTGCCTTGTATTCTCGGCGGTTCTGCGCTGTTGATCGAGGATTGATCTTGGCTTTGCGGTCATTTGTCAATGGGTCCGTGTTTGCCGAGGTGTACGGCGAAGGGCCTCCCCGTGTGCTCGCACTGCACGGTTGGGGCCGTCGTGGCAGTGACTTCGGCCAGTCTCTCTACGGTATCCCAGCCCTCGCCCCGGATCTGCCGGGCTTTGGTGCTTCTCCAGCCCCAGACACCGTCTTGGGCGCCGAGGGCTATGCGGACATTCTCGCTGAGATCCTGTCCGCATTCGATAGGCCGCCGGTCCTTGTCGGCCACTCTTTCGGGGGCAGGGTGGCGGTGTCGCTGGCGGCCAGGGCGCCAAGAGCCTTCAGCCGGCTGATCCTGACCGGTGCTCCGGTTCTCAGGCCCAAACCCCCACGAAAGCCTCCGATCGCCTACCGCCTGGTGAGAGCACTCAATGGGATGGGCCTCGTCTCCGATCACAGGATGGAGCAGCTGCGCCGGAGGAGCGGCTCCGCCGACTACCGCGCCGCATCGGGTGTCATGCGAGACATCCTGGTCAGGGTGATAAACGAGAGCTATGAGAGAGAGCTCGCCGAGATCGGGTGCCCGGTGTTGTTTCTGTGGGGTGGGGATGACCGCGAGGTGCCGAAGTCGGTCGCGCACCTCGCAGCGGAATTGATCGGCCATGCCCATGCCGCTCCTGGTTCCGAGCATGACTACGGCGCGGTCGAGGTGACGATCCTCCGGGATGTCGGTCATCTGGTTCCCACAGAGGCGCCGGAAGAGCTCCGTCGAGCCATATTGTCCAGCCTGTAATGATTTGGGTTCTTGCCGGCGCATGTGCTCTGGCTGCCGTCCCTGCCGGGCTTCGCTGGCTGCGCATCGCGCAGCGCGAGCACTACCTGGCTCCATCAGTCACCCGGTTCGCCTGGCTATGGTGGACAGTTGGGCCGGCCAATGTGGCGTTGTTGCTCACGGGCGTCGCGGGATTGGCCGGGTCGTTCTGGGACGCCCGCTTCGGGTTGCTAGTCGTCATGGCGCAGTTGGGCCCGCTCGGGCTGACCGTCAGGGGAGTCTCCTCACCACTCGTATGGACGGCCAGGCTCACCCGACTGGGGCTTGTGAGCGGGGTACTGCTGGCCGCCTCTATCGCAACTGGTGCTGTGGCAGGCATCGCGTTCCAGGTAACGGTGTCTCTCTTCGCACTGCCGCTTCTGGTCGATGCCGCGCTCGCCCTCATGAGACCTGTCGAGGAGAGGCTCGGCTCCAAGTGGGTGGACAGGGCCACCTCCAAGCTGGCCTCTGTTGGCGCCGACGTGGTCGCCATCACCGGGTCGTACGGGAAGACCACCACCAAGGTCTTCGTCGCCCACCTCCTCGGCGGGTCGCTGCGCGCCGTCGCCAGCCCGGCCTCCTTCAACAACAGGATGGGCCTGGCACGTGCCATCAATGAGAGCCTGGCGCCGGGAACAGAGGTGTTCGTCGCCGAGATGGGCACCTTCAGCAAGGGTGAGATCTCCAAGCTGACGTCCTGGATCCCTCCGAGGGTGGCCGCAATCGTGGCCATCGGCCCGGTCCACCTCGAGCGCTTCAAGACGGAGGAGCGAATCGTCCAAGCCAAGGCAGAGATACTCGATCGAGCCGAGATCGGCGTCATCTGCATCGACCACCCGTTGCTGGCGGAGCTCGCTGTCGCCCGCTCGGCGACCATGCGGATCATCGAGGTGTCCGCCGCGGGTGGGAGGCTCGTAGTGGATGGTGAGGACGTCGGAGTTGCGCCCGTCGGCGGGTTCGGGACCAACGTCGCAGTCGCCTTGGGGGTCGGGAAGGCGCTGGGTGTTCCGCTCGATGCGATGAAGGAGCGTGTCGCGACCCTGCCCAGGGCCCCCCATCGCCTCTCGGTTTCCAGGTCCGAGGCCGGTGTGACGATCATCGACGATACCTTCAACTCGAACCCGGTCGGAGCCAGATCGGGCCTCGCACTGCTTGTCGACGCGGGGTCGCGAAAGGCCGTGGTCACCCCCGGGATGGTGGAGCTCGGGCGGATCCAGGACCGCGAGAATGAGAGTTTCGCCCGTGATGCCGCCAGCGTCGTCGACGACCTGATCGTTGTGGGGCTGACAAACCGCAAGGCGCTCGTGAGGGGCGCGGGCCACGGGTCGGCGTCGGTTACCGTCGTCGACTCCCGCGACGAGGCTGTCACCTGGGTGCGTGGAAACCTCGGCGCCGGTGACGCCGTTCTGTACGAGAACGACCTCCCGGATCATTACCCATGAAAGCCCTGAGATGAAACAACCGGCAGTGGTCTTTGGCGGGCCAAGCGATGAGCATGACATCTCGATCCTCACCGGCCTGCAGGTGGCCCGTGCCCTCGAAGCGGCCCATGCCCAGGGGGTCATCCACCGTGA
>JBFFIL010000078.1:0-6667 GCA_041556535.1 Acidimicrobiia bacterium
GAGGGTGCCGGTGTCGGTGGGTCGAGACCTCGCCTCGGCCGCCCCCCACCTGATCACCTACCACGAGACCCCAGACGCCGGACATGTAATGAGTTGGAACGCCGACAGCGAGGGTTACGAACGACGCCTGACTCGGTTTCTTCGCGATGTCTAGAACTGAACCGCAGCAGCGGCCCAGTGGAAACCGGCCCCGAAAGCCGTCAGAATGACGAAGTCGCCGTCCTTGATCCTCTTCTGCTTGACGGCCTCCCATAGAGCGAAGGGCACAGTCGCAGAACCGGTGTTGCCGTATTCGTGAACGTTCACGAATACCCGGTCTTCGCCGATGCCGAGCTTCTTCCCGACGGCGTCGATGATCCGCTTGTTGGCCTGGTGAGGGATGACGAGGGAGACGTCGGACATGGATCGGCCAACCTTCCGCAAGACTTCCAGTGACGCATCGGTCATTCGCCGCACCGCCTCCACGAACACCTTGCGGCCGTCCATTATCAGCCGGTTGTAGTCGCCGCTCAGGAGTGAGGCCTCATTGAACGGCTGCTTGGTCCCGCCGGCGGCGAGCGTGAGGATGTCGGCGCTTGCGCCGTCGGTCCCCGACACGGCCGACAAGACCTCCGCCTTCCCACCCTCGGGGCCCATGACCACTGCCCCTGCGCCGTCCCCGAAGAGCACCGCGGTGGCTCTGTCCTCTTGGGAGATCATCTTCGAGATCAGCTCCACACCGATGACGAGGATTCTCTTGGGGTCAACGGCTATCCGTGCCTTCGCCACGTCCAGGGCCTGAACGAACCCTGCACAGCCACTGCCACCGAGGTCATAGGTAGGCACCTCGCGCGCGCCGAGCTGATGCTGGACGAAGGCTGCGGTGTCCGGCGTCATCGCCTCCGGCGTGTCGGTCGCGACGATGATCTCATCGATGTCGTCCGGGCTGAGATTCGCGTCTTTGATGGCCTCCTCGGCGGCAGCGGTCGCCAGGGTCATCGTGCTCTCGTCCTCGGCCGCATATCGGCGCCTCTTGATGCCGGTCCGCTGGGTTATCCACTCGTCGGACGTGTCGACCCACTCGGCCCAGTCTTCGTTGGTGATGACCCGCTCCGGCGCATAACCGCCGAATCCGAGGATGTGTGACATGGCGGAAGCCTAGGACCCGTTCGTCGGTTCCGCGCTCAAGATTTCGGGATGGTTCGCACTTCTATCCGCTGGTCCAGGTTGTAGACGATCTTCGCCAGCTCCTGGACATCTTCGGGGGTGATCAGCGGTATCAGGCCATGCTGGGTGGCCAGCTCCATCACAGGCTCATCCGGGTACAGGAAGCTGTTGAGGAGAGCGTCGGCGATGATCCCGTTGTGGATCAGGGCGAGCTCGGTCAAGAGCTGCTCGATCGCAGTGTCGAACTGCTCCGCGGTCGGCCCGTTCTTCTGGAGGTCGGCCAGGTCCGAGATGATCTCGTCACTGATCCGATCCAGGTCGTCCGGATCTCCGGTCCCCCGCACAAACGACTCCGCGAAAGGATCGGGGTCACGCTGGAGGTCGATCCCGGTGAAGACCGCGTATGAGGCGGACAGCTCCTCGCGAATCCGGTCTCGGAGCCGGGCGTCCACTATCAGTTCGAGCACCCTGGCGGTCATTCGATCGAACAGATCGGGCTCCAGCGGATTCGTGAAGTACATGTCCACGCGTCCCTGCGGGTCCGTCCCCGCTTCGACGATGAAGAGCTGGACCTCCCGCGGAGGCAGCGGCTGGTTGTCCACGAAACCCTCACGGCCCGGGGAACCGGGCAGGGTGCCTATGTAGCGCGCCGCGAGATCGATCATCACCTCGAGGTCGAAGTCACCGACGAAGGCGAAGGCGAAGTCACCTGCGTTGGCGAACCGCTCGCGGTAGACCCGCTCCGCCGCCTCGACGTCGAATTCGGCGAGTTGCTCCTCGGTGGGCAAAACGAAGTACCTCGGATCGTCTCCGTAGTAGCCCTGGTTGAGAGCTTCACTGCGGAGGATGTCCGGTATGTCGTCCTTGGAGGCGACAACGGTGGCGGTCTCGTCGATGACCGCCTGGACGGCTACGGAACTGAGCCTTGGCGCCGTCATGTAGAGATTCATCAGTTGGAGCATGATCTCCACATCCTCGGTGGCGGCGTTTCCGAAGAGGCCCTCGCGCGTCTCGGAGATCCAGGAGGTAGCCGCCACGACCCGGTCCGCGAGAAGACGCTCGAGAGTCGGCACGTCGGCCGGGCCGACCCCGCTCCGGCCGATCATGTCCACCACGAGTTCGATTTCCGGCAGGTCCTCTATCGCCACCTGTGAACTGCCGCCGAAGCTCTCCGCCCTGGCATGGACCAATCCCTCAGCGATGGGGGTGACCCAGAAGTAGACCGTCGCTCCGTTGTCGAGGACGATCATCGTGTACCGGCGCAGCCAGTCATGCCAGGTCGGCAACCCGAAGTCGGTCACGTCCTTCCGAAGAGCGATCTCGGCCGGCTCCGGGCGGTCCATGAGCGAGTCGATCTCGAGGTCGCTTTCGTCCCGTCTCTCGACGACGGTCGAGGCGGCCTCATCCATCAATTCGAGGATCCGGTCAGCGTCCGGGATCCGGGCGCCGGGATCGTCGGGGCCCACAGCGAGGATGAGCGGGGAAGTGTCGATCGCCTCGGCGAACGCGGCTTCGACCTCCGACTTGGTCAGCCGCTCCAGAACCCTCTTGTCCACTTCGAATCTCTGCTCGTGGCTCATCAGGTGCCGGCCCTCGAGGTGATGCGCCACGAGCCAGGAGGCGAATTGGGAGTCTTGAGCCGACTCCTTGCCCTCGAACGTCTGCTCGGAGGAAGCTCTGAACGTGTCTACAACGCGCTCGAACTCGGCATCTGATATGCCGAACTCGATCATCCGTTTGATCTCCAACAGAAGAGCTAGAAGCGCGTCCTCGGCCTCGGCCGGACGCGACTCGACATCGATCGCGAGCATCCCTATCGACCGGGTGTAGCCGAACTCGGAGGACGAAGCTCCAAGGAGCGGCGCCTGGCCGCGTAGAGCATCATCGTTGAGCCGCTGGTCGAGGATGTCCAGACCCATTGAGACAGCTATCGCGGACTGGTAGTCACCCTCCGTCACGAGGACACCGGCCACTTGAGGCCAGAGTATGGACACGGAGGCTTCGGTTGCCTCCGCGTCGACGAGGCTGTCCACTCTGGGCTCCAAAGGCGGATCGTACGAGGGCGGGTCCCAGACCGGTGCGTTGGTCGGTGAGGTCAGGTCGTCGAACAGGTTGGTGATGGCCACTTGCATGGCGTCGACATCGAAATCGCCAACGGCGACGATCGCCATGTTGTCGGGGCGATACCAGTCTTCATAGAACCGCTCCAGCTCATCGGGTGTGGTGGTCTCGATGGAGACGTCGTCGCCTATCGGCAGCCGGCCCTCGTAGACGGTGCCTGGGAGGACCAGGGCCTGGAATGCCTCGGAGACTCGGCCCCGGAAGCCCTGTGCTCTCAGTCTCCACTCGTCGAGTACGACTCCCCTCTCCTCGACGACGTCGGTCTCGGTGAGAGTGGCCCGACTCGCCCACTCGCGGAGGACTTCGAGGCCCAGACTGAGAAGGCCTGGCTCGTCCGTGGCAAGCGACAACTCGTACACCGTCTCGTCAAACGAGGTGTAGGCGTTGATGTCGGGCCCGAACCGGGGACCGAATGACTCCAGGGCGGCGGTCAGGTCGTTCCTCGGGAATCGGTCCGTCCCGTTGAACATCATGTGCTCCAAGAAGTGGGCGATACCGGCCTGGTCGGCCTCCTCCTGGACAGAGCCGGCGTTTACCACCAGTCGCAGCTCAGCCCGCCCACCGGGCGAGTCGTTGAATCTGACGTAATAGGTGAGACCGTTGCCGAGCTGACCGACTCTGATGTCTGGATCGACCGGCAGCTCCTCGAGAAGCTGCGGGTCGATGGTGGTCGTGGTGGTTGAGGGGACCGTCGTCGTAGGGGCCGGCTCGGTGGTACTGGTCGTGGTGGTCTCAACCGCGGCAGCGGTGCAAGCGGCGACAACGAGGGCAAGCGCGAGACCGAGCGAGATTGGCTTGCGTGACTGTTGGATCGAGATACTCCGTCTTGAGGCGTCAACCATAGGAGACACGCCTCTCTACTCGCCGCGGGGCGGACCTAAACCTCGAGTGGGACGCGGGCCAGGACTCCCTCGTTTGGCACGCCCCTGAAAACCCAGCCGGCCACATGCTCGGCCACCCAACCCGGGCTGTTCATCGTGCCTTTGGCCTTCCTCTCCTTGAAGAAGCCCAGATCGTGAAGGACGGCGGGATCTTGTCGGCGCAGGGTCCTCTGCATGTTGGTCTCGATGACTCCGGGCGACACGGCGAGGACGATGTCGAGCAGGTCCGGCTCCTCCAGGGCCACCGTCTCAGTGAGGCGGTCGACCCCCGCCTTGGCGGCGCTGTACGCCGACACCCCCGCCATCCCGCGCTGACCGAGGCCTGAAGTGACGTTGACCAGGTTGCCCCGATGGCCGGCGCCCTGCAGATGCTCGAGGTAGGCGCGGGTCCCGTTCAGGACACCCCCGAGGTTGACCTCGAGATGATCGAGGAGAACCGATGCCTCGAGCTCACGCTGAGGGCTGATCGGACCGACCACTGCCGCGTTGTTGATCCAGAGATCGATCGGCCCGAGCTGAGCCGCAACCTCGGATGCGAACTGTCGGAGCGCCCCGATGTCGGTGACGTCTGCCGACCGGGCCACATCCTCATCTGACGGCTTGCTTGGCGCGCGGCGCGCACATAGACCAAGTCGCGCCCCAGCAGCGCTGAACCACTCGGCCATCCCGGCTCCCAGCCCGGCACTGGCACCTGTGATGACTATGACCTTGCCGTCGACCGTCACGCGCGCCAAAGCAAAGCACCTTCGGTGAGGCTCTGTGACATGGATCTCGCACAATGCGTTGATCGAGCCCGGCGGGGTGGTTGTGTCAGCCTGAGCGGCGAAGGAAGTCGATCGCTCCCAGCTCGACCGCAAAGCGAGCCGAATCCGTCACGTTGAGGATCACCTCTTCGCCTTCGGCAACGATGTGATAGCCGTCGGCTTCAGATGCGATGCGAATCTCGTCGAGAGTCCAGTTGGCCAACTCCTTCTCGCCGGCCCTCACCCTCAAGCTCTGTTCGGTGAGGTCCACGACAACCCCAAGCGGAAAGCCAATGCGGCCCTGCAGGCGTAGCCGCGCATCGAACGATGTCATCGTTCCTCCGTCAGTCAGTCCCGGCCCGACCAACAGGGCAAGGCTACCCCGCCTCCGGCTCCGGTTAAACAGGGAATCTCCTCTCGACGTCCACGTCGGTCGGCGACCCGACCCAGCTGTCTGACGGAAGAAGAAGCCCCCTTCCCGTAGATCCGCCGACGCGCCCGGGAGTCGACGATCACCAAGGGCGTTCCGCCGGTCCCGACTGCTCCTTAGGATGACCGTCGACCGCGCCGATGCATTCGGATGGCGGACGAGACAGAGGCAACCGAGGAAGGCGTGTGACGAGCGAGTCGTTCGAGTCGGTTCTCGACGCGGCCAAGCTGGGCTCGGAATGGGCCTGGAAGAAGCTCTATGAGGAGACCGCGCCGCGCCTTCACTCCTACCTGAGGGTTCGCGGCGCAAGGGATCCCGACGGCCTCGTTGGAGACGTCTTCCTGGCAGCGGCTGAAGACATCGGTTCGTTCCGGGGTGATAACCGGGGATTCCGAGCCTGGCTCTTCACGATCGCACATGCCCGTCTGGTCGACGAGCGGAGAAGGGCGGCACGTCGGTTGACCGATCCGGCGGACATCACCGAGTTCGAGCGCATCGCCGACGACCTCGACGTCGAAACCGAGGCACTCCGACGGTTCCAATCCGAACGGCTCCAGAAGATGTTCTTGGTTCTCGCTCCAGACCAGAGGGACGTCCTGACTCTTCGAATCATCGCCGACTTGTCACTCTCCGAGGCGGCAGCGGTATTGGGCAAGACAGTCGGCTCGGTGAAGGTGCTCCAGCATCGGGGGCTGCGGCGGCTCAAGGAGCTTGCCGCGAGAGAGGGTGTAACCAAGTGAGGCATCCGGACGGTTACACCGGTATGGGAGACATGTACGAATTGAATCGCGCCCTCGAAAGTGCGCTTGCGGACAACGACGCCACGCCTGCGGGTGACGAGATCGTGCGCGATCTGGTGATCGCCCTCCGCTCCGAGGCCACCCTCGCACCGCCGGCCGATGCCGCCTCACATGTCGCCGCAGCGGCTGCCCGCGTTCCCAAGGGAGCCACGAGATCTGAAACGCCGTCTCAGGCACCGGCGCGGTCGAGGCGGGGCCGTCTTCGCAGACGAGCAGTCGTGCTGGCAACCACACTGGGCCTCCTCGTCGCCACTGCCGGCGTCGGGCTCGCGGCCCACCACTCTTTCCCGGGGCAGGCCCTATACGGCATCGACGTCGCCCTCGAGAAGGTCGGCATCCTGGCGGGTGGGCCTGGTGAGAGGGCTCACGAGGTCATGCAGTTGCTGGAGAGCGGCCAGACCGGCTTGGCGCTGGGCCATGCCGCTGCAACGGTCGCTTCCCTCCCACCTCAGGCGCAGGGCGGCGGGACCGCCGCGGCAGACCTCGACTTCGCCGCACAGGAGATCGGCAACATCGGAGACCCGGCGCCCGAGACCGTCGAGGCCC
>JBFFIL010000079.1:0-6645 GCA_041556535.1 Acidimicrobiia bacterium
CGCTGCAAGCCCGCCAACCGCTAGTCGGGGACCATTTGGGGCGGCGACGACTCGACGGCTCTCGGGCCCACGAAAACGGGGATCGCACCCGCTGTGACGAGGTTCTTGGTGACGCTTCCGAAGAGTGTCTGCGTCGCGCCACGCCCCCTCGGGCCGACGACGATCATCTCCGCACCGCTTATCCGTGCATATTCGGTCAAGGCGGTGTCGGGTCTCCCGAACAGAATCCGCGTGTCGACCGACGGGAAGTCGATGGAGCTCGCGACCTCATCCAACAGTGCTTGGGCCTCTTCCCTCACCTGCGCTCCGGTCTCGGAAGTCTCCGCCTCGAAGTCCAGGACTGTGGCGAGTGTGACGCTGGTGGCACCCGGCCCGAGCATGCCCGTTGCCGTCCGCGCCGCGGTGAGCGCCTCAGGCGAGCCATCGAGCGCGATCAGGAGGTCGAGCCCGCCTGCCGGTGGCCCGGAACGGCGCCGGGCAGCTCTCTTGGCGACCCTGATCGAGCGGGCGTTGTCGACCGCCAGCGGCACGATCAGCGGCCCGAGAACGGAGCCGAGGGCGAGCCAGACGAAGAAGTCGTGGCCTTGTCGCTTCATGACAAAACCCGTGATCACACCGGTGAGCAACCACGCTGCCGCCAATCCGATGAGGACGTCAGTAACCATCTGCCACCTCTCTTGGTAGCGGTCAGTTCCATCGAACCGTCCGACTCACATCTGCTCAAGGGCCTTTCGTCACCATCAACGTCGCCGGTCGTCCCTACGAATCGCGCCGTGCTCCGAGGAGAATCGGGTTATGGAGACGGGCTTGGAGCCGGGGGAGCGCGCTCGCACCTGGCATTCGCTCACCCCAGACGGCGTAGTGGGATTGCTCGGCTCCGACTCACTCCGCGGCCTCAGCCCCTCCGACGCCTCACGGCGCATCGATGAGTTCGGTCCCAACCAGTTGTTCGAGCCGGAGAGATGGACTCGAGTGAGGCGTGTTGGCCGTCAGTTCGGCGACGTCCTCATCTGGCTATTGCTCGTGGCTGCCTTCGCCAGCGGTTTTCTGATCGGTGCATGGGTCGATGCCTTCGCGATCCTTGCCATCGTCTTTCTCAACGCGGCTCTTGGCTATGTGCAGGAGACTCGAGCAGACACGGCCCTCGACAGTTTGAAGAGCCTGGGCGCGCCTCGAGCGCGGCTGATCCGCGCAGGGAGGGCGATGGAAGTCGATGCCGAGGAGGTCGTTCCTGGCGACATTCTCGTGTTGAGCATGGGTGACCGGATATCAGCCGATGCTCGCGTGATAGAGGCGGCTCACCTAGAAATGGCGGAGGCAAGTCTGACCGGGGAATCCCTCCCAGTCGAGAAGCTCACCGTCCCCTGCGAGCCAGAGGCGGTGGTGGGTGACCGCGCCTCGATGGTCTTCGCCGGGACCACGGTCGCCAGGGGCCGGGGCCGAGCGATCGTCGTGGCGACGGGAATGAACACCGAGATCGGCGCGATTGCTGCGTCGCTCTCGCCCACCTCCCCGCCAAGTCCGCTTCAGAGAGAGCTGGCCCGCATCGGAAGACGCCTTGCGATGGTCGCCGTAGCAGCCGGGGTCGTCGTGTTCGGCGCCGGGTATGCCCAGGACTACCCGTTGGAGACAATGGCCCTCACCGGTGTGGCTCTTGCAGTTGCCGCCATTCCAGAGGGACTTCCTGCGGTGGTGACCGTGACACTTGCCGCCGGGTTGAGGCGTATGGCTCAGCGTCACGCCATCGTCCGCCGACTCCCTGCCGTGGAGGCGCTCGGAGCCGTGGATGTGATCTGCACGGACAAGACCGGGACCCTGACGAGAGCGGAGCTCTCGGTGAGTGTCGTGAGGATCGCTGGATCTCCCAACGATCTCACGGTGCGGGACGGAGGAGAGGCGGTGACGAGGCTCCTTTCCACGAGCGCGCTCTGCAACGACGCCCGGCTCACAGGGGAAGCCGCCACGGGAAGCCCAACAGAAGTGGCGTTGCTGAGGGCTGCCCTCGATGCGGGGATAGACGTGGCCGAGCTGACCGCTCGGAGCCCGCGCCTCGACGAAGTGGCCTTTGACAGCTCTCGCAAGCGGATGTCCACTCTCAACGATGGGCCGGCCGGCATGGGGCTGCACATGAAGGGTGCGCCGGAGGTGGTCCTCTCTCACTCGAGCCATGCCGCCACGGAGGACGGCGAGATCCTCCTGACCGAAGCGCTCCGGCGTGGTTTTCTGGCCGATGCGGAGAGGATGGCGCGGGGCGGCCTTCGAACCCTTGCAGTAGCAGCCAAGTCACTCGAGGAGGTACCCGTGTCGCTCGAGAGCGAGGAGGCGGGCCTGACCTACCTCGGCCTCGTCGGGTTGAGGGACAAGATCCGCTCCGAGGTGCCCGAAGCGGTTGCCAGTGCCAGAGAAGCCGGCGTACGGACCGTCATGGTGACCGGAGACCACCAGATCACGGCCGCTGCCATTGCCGACGCCGCCGGCCTGGACGACGGGCAGGTGATGCATGGAAGTGAATTGACGAAGCTGGGTGTGCCCGAGCTGACGGAGGTCATCGGCGAGCATCGCGCGTTTGCCCGCGTCGACCCCATCGACAAGGTCAAGATCGTCGAGGCGTGGAGATCGTCCGGGGCCACGGTTGCCATGACTGGAGATGGCGTTAACGACGCTCCAGCCTTGAGGGCCGCCGACATCGGAGTGAGCATGGGCTCGGGGACCGACGTCGCGAGGGAGGCGTCCGCCCTCGTCCTCACCGACGACAACTACGCCACCATCGTCCATGCAATCGACGAGGGCCGTCGGGTGTTCCACAACATCCGAAATGTCGTCCACTACCTCCTTTCGGCCAATGCGTCGGAGGTGATCTACGTGGTAGTCGGCTTCTTGTTCTTCGGATTCCTCGGCGAGCCTTTGCTGGCGGTCCAACTGCTGTGGATCAACCTGCTCTCAGATGCCCTGCCCGCACTGGCGCTCGGGCTCGACTCCCCTGCCGGCGATCTGATGCACGGCCGCCCCAAGTCGGGAAGGGACATCCTCAGCCCCCGGAACCTGTCGATGCTCGTTGCGCAGGGTGCGGTTCTCGCGGGAGCCGCGGTGGTGACACTCCTCACCGGCTACTACCTGCTCGACCTGCCGTTCGAGGAAGTGAGGACCATGGTCTTCACGACGATGGTCGTCTCCCAGCTGATTCATGCGGTCAACGTGCGAGTCGATGGCAATATGCGCCTCTCCCCGCCCGACCGCCTCCTTGTCGGGGCGATTCTGTCGTCGCTGGCTCTGCAGGTGCTAATCGTCTACACCGGAGCCGGGCACACGCTGTTCAGCACCGTTTCACTGTCCTCCCGGGGCATCGCGACAGTGCTCGTCGCCTCTGCGATGTCAATGGTCGCGATCCGGGGATTCAAGGTCTGGACGGCGGGGAGGTAAGGGGGATTCGCCGTGCCAGGTGAGTTGAGGCTCGCTGCTGCGGTCGGGGCGGTCGCAGTGGGCTTCCTCGTTGCGGTCGTGGCAAGCCGACGCGCTGTGACGCACACGGTCGAGTTGGCGTCGGGAACACGGCTCCCGCGATTCATGATCGGCTTCACCCTGCTTGCTGTTGGGACGGACCTGCCCGAGATCGCCAACTCGGTCGTCGCCTCCCTGACGGGGCACGGAGACCTCAACGTCGGGGACTCGGTTGGGTCGGCGGCGACGCAGGCGACACTCGTCCTCGGCTTGCTGCCAATCGTGGGCGTGACAGTCTTCGTCATTTCTCGACTTCGCTTCGCACGTGTGGGCCTGGCCACGATGGGTGCCCTGGGAACAGGCATGGCGCTCATGGCCGACGGATTCCTGTCCCGGGCGGACGCCGTCGTTCTCATCATCGCGTGGGCCTTGGGGAGCGTGCTGGCCACGGGAGCGCCTGCTCCGCCTGGGACGCAGCTCGACCTTCAGTTGAAGGCAGCCGACAAGCTGGGCAAATCTGCCCGCGTCCTGTTCGCTCTTGCCGTGGTCGGCGGAGGCACGACGATCGCTGTGTGGGGGATGATTGTCCTCGCCGAGCAGTTTGCATTGCCCGAGTATGTGATCGCGTTCTTCCTCGCCTCGATCGGCACGTCCCTCCCGGAGCTGATCGTCGACCTCACGGCCATCCGGCACGGCCAGCGTGACATGGCCATCGGTGACGTGATCGGCTCGAGCTTCGTCGACTCCACCCTGTCGATTGCCGCTGGGCCCCTCATAGCCCCTGTCGCGGTGACTTCCGGCCTGGTGCTGCGGGGATCGCTCGTCGCGGGGTTGGCGATCCTCGCGGTGGTCGCCATCCTCGTGGCACGGAGGAAGCACGACTGGCGATCGGGGCTTGTCCTGATCGGGATCTACGCCGGGCTGTACCTGTTCCTGGTCTAGCCCTCTTCCCAGTCCTCCGGGGGCGGCTTTGCCTCGGCCTCGATGCGGGCGACATATGCGGCTGCCTCGCTTCTCCGGCTCATGCCGAGTTTGGCGAGAAGGTTCGACACATAGTTCTTGACGGTCTTTTCCGCCAGGAACATCTCCTCAGCTATCTCCTTGTTGGTCTTGCCTTCGGCGATCCGATGGACGATCTCTCGCTCCTGCGGGCTGAGCCTCGACAGCAGAGGGTCGTCTCTGGGGCCTTCGCGCAAACGGCCAAACAGGGCGGCGGTCATGTCCGGGTCGAGTAGGGACTCGCCGGCGCCGACCCTTCGGATGTCGTCGACGAGGTCCGTTCCTTTCACTCGCTTCAGGACATACCCGGCCGCGCCTGCGAGTATCGCCGCCATCAGCGCCTCCTCATCGGCGAACGACGTGAGCATGAGCACCTTCACGTCGGGGAAGCGCTGCCTGATATCGCGACACGCCTCGACCCCGCTTCCATCGGGGAGCCTCACGTCGAGCACGACCACATCAGGCTCGTCGTAGCCCACCCTGCGTATCCCCTCTTCGGCCGTTCCTGCCTCGCCGACCACTTCCATGTCATCTTGGGCGTCGAGCAGAGACTTGATCCCTGTCCGAACCACCTCATGGTCGTCGATGAGGACGATGCTCAATTTCTTCATCTCGGTGCCACGTTACCGAGCGTTATCGTCAGCAAGACATGTCCTCCGAGTCCCGGGTCCAACGCCTGACGGCCTTGATCGAAGCCGCGGCGGCCGTCGTCGGCGAGGTCGAGCTCGACCAGGTGCTACGCAGGCTCGTTGCCGAGGCCCGGCGGGCGACCGGTGCGAAATACGCCGCCTTGGGCGTTCTCGGGCCCCATGGTGTGCTCACAGACTTCCTCTACGAGGGGATGAGCCCCGAGGACGTGGATCGGATAAAGGCTCCCCCACTCGGTAGAGGGGTTTTGGGCACCGTTGTCCGTGAGGGCAAGACGATCGTTCTCGACGACATCGCCGATCACGAGGATTCTTACGGGTTCCCCGACGGCCACCCCGTCATGTCCAGCTTCCTGGGTGTGCCCGTCCGGGCCGGGCAGACGACCTTCGGAAACCTCTACCTCACCGATAAGAGCGGCGGGTTCGAGGACTCGGACGTGGCCATCATCGAGGCTCTGGCGCTCATTGCGGGATCGGCCGTGAACACCGCCCGGTTACGGGACCGTCTAGCGGCCATGGAGATCGTGGAAGACCGCGATCGCATCGCCCGCGACCTCCACGATTCGATCATCCAGGACCTCTTCGCCATCGGGCTCAGTCTCCAGGGTCTCTCGGAGCGGACCAACGACGAACCGACGTCCACGCTGCTCGACGACGCGGTGGACCGCCTCGACGAGACGGTCGACACGTTGAGGCGATACATATACGAGCTGAAGACCTCGGACGATCTGCGCCGAAGCTTCTCGGACCAGATGAGTGATCTGGTCGACCGGCTCGGCGGTCCCTATCCGGCGAGTGTTGCCGTTCGTCTGGATCCGGCGGCTGACCGTATGGAGCCCCGAACCGCCGAAGAGACCCTCAAGCTCGCTACCGAGGCCCTTTCCAACGCACTCCGCCACTCAGGCGCCAGCCAGATATCGATCACCTCGGCGGCGGAGGACGGATTTGTCGTCCTGGCCGTGAGGGATGACGGTCATGGGTTCGACGTGGACGCGGTCACCGTCGGCATGGGCCTGCTCAACATGGCGGAGAGGGCGCGTCGCCTCGGTGGGGACGTGACGATTTCGTCCGACTCGAAGGGGACCGAAGTCGTGATGCGGGTGCCTACTGGCTGACCTGCTCCACGAGAGCTGAAGCGAGCCGGTCGAGCCAGTTTCTGACGGTGGCCTCGGCGAACCGGCCCAATAGAGCCCGGTCGACGAGCCTTCCTAGCGGTCCCAACGGGGGCTCGTAGGTGCCCTCAAAAGCCAAGCGCGTCGTGTCCTTGCCGACGTGTGCGAGAAGAAGGTTCGCCTTGAGGCTCGGGAACAAAAGCCCGGCGTTCGTGGCCGTCCACGTGATGGGGTAGGCGATCCCGGTTCGGTGGATCTCCGCGGTTCCGATCACTAGGTCGATTTCCTTGGCGAACCCGTCCGGCCACGGGCCCACCTTGGAGTGGAGCTCCTCGCCTTCCCGGTAGGCGACATCAGCCATGTCGGCGAGGTGTTTCTTGACGTCGTTGAGCCTCGACTCCACTTCGGGCACTGGAAGAGGGACGTGGGTGAAGTAGTGGACAAACACG
>JBFFIL010000080.1:0-6575 GCA_041556535.1 Acidimicrobiia bacterium
GCAACTCCTCGGCCGTGGCGACTGCAGCCGGCGACTCCTCGGCGAGGGCAGAAGGCGTCGCGCTCTCGTCAGCGGAAAGCTCTGGTTCGCTGGATGGCGCCGGGTCGGACACGAGTTCGCCCTCTCCCGGCTGAGGCTCAGTTGCCGGATCGGGCAGAGGGACTTCGACCGGCGGGCCCTCTCCCTTCATCTCGGCAAGCACTTCCTCGACCGGCACGCCGAGAGCCTTCGCCTTGGCCTCGGCCGACCTTCTGAGCAAGTCCTCGGGGATGTCAACCATCGATGCTCCTTAGAGGGGTCCTGAGATTCCGCCGTCCTTGCGAACACGCCAGAAGTGGACGGCCATGAAGATGACGATGATGAAGGGGAAGGCGAGCACGTGGAGCACATAAAAGCGGAGCAGTGTGGCGCCGCTCACTTCGACGCCCGAGAGGAACCAGAACTTGACCTGTTCGCCCATCACCGGGACGAACCCGGCCATGTTGGTGCCGACTGTCACGGCCCACAGCGCCAGCTGGTCCCAGGGAAGCAGATAGCCCGAGAAGGACAACAGCAGCGTCAAGGTCAGGAGTATCACCCCAACCACCCAGTTGAACTCTCGCGGCGGCTTGTACGCGCCGTGATAGAAGACCCTGCTCATGTGCAGGAACACGGACAGCACCATCAGGTGGGCGCCCCAACGGTGGAGGTTGCGGACCAACGACCCGAAGGCGACGTCCGTCGAGAGCCGCTCGATGTCCGCATAGGCGAGCTCGGCCGTCGGCGTGTAATAGAACATCAGGAAGATGCCTGTGATCGTCAGAAGGATGAAAAGGAAGAAGCTCAAGCCACCCAGGCAGAGGGTGTATGAGAGCTTGACGCCGTGCCTCTTCACCTTGACCGGGTGGAGGTGGTAGAGGACGTTGTTCATGACGACGTAGGAGCGGTTCCGGGGGCTGTCGGAGTAGCCCTGCTTGAACGGTGAGCCCGGTCGCAGGATCGCCTCGACCACCTGAGACTTCCAGAGCTTCTCGTTGGTCTCCTTGATCCTGTCGAGGAGACCCGTCCTTCCGTTTCCGTTTGCCATATCTCCTACCTCGCCCTACCAGCGCATACCGTACGAATATCCGTTCTTGAAATCACGCTGGCCCGTGTCGAAGTCCCACGGCCTGCGGTCGAGGCCCAGCACCCCCGCCTGATCGGCCAGGGACCCTTCGAACTTCCCGAGCGAGATCACACCGGTCGGACAGCGATCTATGCAGAGCTGGCACCGGGTGCACTCATCCTCGTCGACGATGAAGAACCCCACGTTTTGGTCGTCGTCGGCCGGGTGGTCCACGTTGACCGCGTCCGTGATGACGTCGAGGGAGAGATAGTGGATGCACTTCCAGGGACAGATGTCGACGCAGCCCTCGCAGAGGATGCACTCGGACTGATCGATGTGCAGGAACTGCTTCGGGCGGAGCTTGTCCTTGAAGTAGTCGCCTTCGACGACGGCGAGCTGATAGTCGTCGCGGATCGGCGGCGTCTCATCGACTACACCTTTGGGCATCACCGATCTCCCTTGACGAGGGGACGCCCATAAGGCGACTTCAGCGCCTCGGGCCTCTTGTGAGCCGGGCGCCCATCTTTCATCTTCTGGATCTGGAGGGCCAGGATGCCGCCGGCGGCGAGCATGACGAGGTGATAACCCGTATTGACCATGTCCTTTAGCGCGCTGTAGCTGAGGGCCACGTCGTTGCCGAGGACCAGGAACGGGGGAATCGTGATGGCCGGGTCGTTCCCCCATTCGAGATCCGTCTGGGCGAAGTTGAGCCACTCCGACGGGACGATCCCGAAGAAGAACACGAGGGCTATCCAGGCCAGGAATGCTGCGATGGTTGCCCGCGCCCATGTCATTCTCTGGTTGAGGACCCAGAGGAAGAAGGCACCGACCAGAGCGAAGGTAGCGGCGCCGCCCGCGATCAGGTATCCAACCGCTTTCCAGAGCGCGCCCCGCGGGAACCAATTGAAGTCATCCACGACGAACGCGACCTCCACTCCGTCCACCAGCTCTGTCTCCGGGAACGACGCCCAGTGGATCCAGAAGACGGCGATTGCCAATCCCAGGGTGCCCAGGATCAATAGCGCGGCACCGATCGCCTTTCGGCGGCTATCGCTTAGTTCGGCGAGGCGATACATATTCGTGGTCGGTCGGCCCGGGTAGCTTGCTGCAGGAGGGTTTCTACCACACGCCGCGTCGCCTCCGGCAACCCGGCGCAGGCCATTTTCCCCTCGACGAGGGTAGCTACGAGGTCGATCATCGAAGTAGTTATGCTCCCGCCGTCCCATCACACGCGGGGAAGACACTTGGCTGACACCGGTACGGCAGAAATCCGAGCCCTCCTCAGAGGGGGGTCTGGCGAGGACAGAGTTGCGGCGACACACTTCGTGGTCGGCGCCGGGTTCCTCCTCCTCGGGAGCGCCCTGGCCCTACTCGGGCTCGCCTCCATCCGCTTCGCGGACCTGTTCCCGGTGTCCTTTGGGCGCCTCGAGCCGATGGCGAACCTGACCTTGATGATCGGCTTCGGCGCGATCTCCCTCGTCGGAGGCGTCTACTACGTCCTACCGCGACTGACCGGCGCGAGGCTCTGGTCGACAGACCTGGCCAGATTGGGGTTGTTCGCGCTCTCCGGCCTCGTGGTGCTCGGCGACGCAGCGATCGCATTTGGGTTCGGGACCGGGCGCCAGCCGTTCGGCCTGCCCTGGTGGCTTCATCTTCCGATGCTCTTTATCCTGGCCATCCCAGCGCTCATCACGACCGGCACCATCGCCCAGCGCGTGGAGGAACGCAGTTACGTGACCCTCTGGTTCGTCATAGCCGGGACGGTCTGGATGCCTCTGCTCTATCTGGCCAACTTCGCTGGAGAGCTTCCGTTCCTCGGCGCGGTGCAGGTGGCCTACGCAGATCTCTTCTTCTCGGCCGGGTTCGTGACGATGGTCATCTTCACCCTCGGGACCGGCCTCTTCTATTACGCGGTCGTGAAGGAGCTCGACGCTCCCCTTGCCAGCCGCCAATTGGCCCTGGTCGGCCTCTGGTCGTTCGGATTCGCCTCGGTCTGGTGGGGAGCCGCGCAACTCACCTTCGGGCCCGGCCCGGAGTGGGTGGCGGGCGTCGCTGCAGCACTGGGCCTCGCCTTTCCCATCGGTGCGCTCGCCAACGCGGCCAACGTCTCGCTCACCCTCGAGGGCAGTTGGGGGGAAGTGGGTGGCAAACCCGGAGTCGGCGCAGGCGTGGTCGGCCTTTATCTCGCTGCAGGAGTGGCCGCCCTCGCAGCTTTGGCCGGGTTCCGCTCTGTCGCGTCCGTCACAGCACTCACCTCATTCTGGGAAGGCGTCGAGTACCTGGCGCTTGCGGGGGTGGGTGCCTTGCTCGTCGCCGGAGTCACCTTCACTGCCCTGCCACGGCTCGCGGGGCGGGAGCTCCACACCGCCGGCAGGGCCCGCTCGTTCATCCGATTCACCGTCGCCGGCTCGGTGGGAGTGCTGGTGACCCTGGCAGCATCCGGGATCATGTCCGGCTACTCCTGGCTTGCGGGCTCCAACTCGGCGGCCTACGTCGATGCGGGCGAAGGGTGGGCATCGGGTGTGGGTGCAGCCGCGGACACACTGCTGCTCGCCGGTGTGCTGTTCGCCGCCGTCGCGTTCATCGGACACCTCGCATACGCGTCCGTCATCTTCGGCACTCTCACCAGTGGACGGGCCGCCGCCCAGGAAGTCCTCGTCGCCAAAAGCGCTGACGCCGATGAGTGAGCTTCTCTCGGCAGCCGCCGCCGCCCTCGGGCTACCCGAGGACCTGGCGCAGCGCTCGGCGGAGGCCCGTGCAGCAGAGACAGGTGCCAGTGTCGACGATGTCCTTGCCGCCTGGGCGGGGGGCGCTCCCGCGCAGGCCGGCCAGCCCGGCACCGACGCGGGCACCGCCGTCGCGGGCACTCCTGGACCGTCCGCGGCCCCCCAAACCGAGGCTCCCTCACCTCCGATCGAGATCCGGATGCCGGCCGCGCCGGTCGAAGCGCCGCAGCCGGTGCCGGCCGGGCCCTATGAGCCGCCGGTTCTCATAGGAGTGCGAGACAACCCGCTTGTGGTGCTCCTCTCGGCCATCGGGGTCTTCATCGTGATCGTGCTTATCGGATTGGTGGGCCCCGCATCCCAGGCAGACGAGGCGGGAGCCCGCAGCAGCGAGATCCCCTACACAGGGGATGCTTTGGCCGGCCAGGAGATATACGCGAGCCTCGGCTGCTCTTCCTGCCACACGCAGATGGTTCGGCCGGTGGTGGCAGATGTCGGACTGGGTGGCGTCACTCTCAACGACTCGAACCAGATACTCGGAACCCGCCGTTTCGGGCCGGACCTCTCGGATGTCGGCACACGGCTCAGCGGCGGGCAGATCGAGGCCCTGGTCGGCGGTTTCGGCGGCCATCCGGCCCACTCGCTCTCGGAAGGCGACCTGAGCCGGCTCGTCGCCTACCTGACCCAGTCGCAAACGGCGGGGAGGGGTTGATGAGCGACGCCCTCTCCACGGCCGCAGCGGTGCTCGGCCTGCCCGAGGCACTGGTGCAGAGGTCGGCGGAGGCTCGCTCCGCCGAGACCGGGACCTCAGTCGAGGACATCCTCACAGCGTGGGCAGGGGGGGAGCCCATGGGCGCTCCCGCCGAGGCGGCCCAGCCCCTGCCCGTCCAGTCCGACACGATCCGAGATGACCTGCCCACCGAGCCCGAGGCGGCCACCGGGGCGCCTGTCGCCGTAGCTGCCCCGGCTCCGGTTCCCACCGCGGGGGGGCGGGCGCCCATCCCCGCCCAAGTGACAGCGGCCGAGGCTTCCCATCTTCCGGACGTGATCACCGTCCCAACCGCCGGGATTCGGGAGAGGACGAACTTCTCCATGCCGCGTTGGCTCACCACTGTCCTGATCGTCGGCCCTCTGTTCGCGCTGTTCGCTCTGGGCGGATCGGCCACAGGAGAGTGCGGTGAAGCCACGGAGCTGATGACGGACGTGGTGAGCGGCAAGATCGTCAACTGCGACGGCTCGGAGTTCACCGGCCAAGCGGTCGGAGGAGGCGGGCCCGACTACCTCGCCATGGGCGAGGCCATATACCGGGGCACCGGCGTGACTGGCGTCAATTGCGCCGGCTGCCACGGCGCCAACGGCCAGGGAGCAGGCAATTTCCCGGCACTGACCGGGGTCATGACGACCTTCGGCGCATGCTCTGACCATGTCGAGTGGGTGGCGCTCGGATCGGCCGGGTTTGCCGGCGGGACGTACGGCGACACCGCCAAGCCCGTGGCCATGGGCATGCCAAGCTTCGAGTCCAGCCTCACACCGGACCAGATCGCCGCCGTGGCCGCATTCGAGAGAGTCCGTCACGGAGGCGGTGACCCCGACACTGTGCTGGCCGACTGCGGCCTCGGACCCGAGTCCGTTGCGGGCGACGAGACGGCCACCGAAAGTGAAGCCGGGGCGGAAGATCGCTCAGCCCTGGCCGGCTAACGCGCCAAAGGCCCTGCGAAGGCCTTTCTCGTCATCGATCCGCCCCTCGGCGAGCACGTTGCCCGCACCGGAGAGAACCACGGGAATCCTCAACCCGTAGATGGCCAAGAGCGAGTCATCTTCGTCGACATTCACTTCAGTGAGGCCTACACCGGCCCGAGCGGCCGCCCGTGTGACCAACGGCCGCGCCTCCTCACACAGATGACATCCCGGCCTGGTGAGAAAGAGAACGGGAAAACCACTCAAGAAGCCACTCTCCGTGGCCGATTGTCTTGGTGCATGCAGGAAGAAGGGTATTCCGTTTCCCTCATACCTAGGGCACGTTCGTCCAAGGTGTGAACGGATAGCCTCCCAGCCCGCCCCACGGTAACGGAGCCCTCCTTCATGTAGTCGAGGCCCCCTTTTCGGGGGCCTCGACATGTATGCAGGTGTTCGTCACGGCTCCCCATCGATACGATCGGTGCACGATGCGGCCGGCCACCACGATCATCATCCTCATACTTCTGGCGGTGATCGCGATCGCCGGGATCATCCAGTTGTTTCTGATCCTGTCGCCGCAAGGGTGACAGCCAGTCCTTCGCGCAAGCCGAGAGAGACGTCTGCGCGGCCCCCCCTGACCGCTATGGCAATCAGCCCAGCCGAGTCGACGTGAACCAGAGCCTCTCCCTCGGAGACTTCGCTGTAGGAGACGGCCCACGGCAGTTTGTGGATTGTCGATCCGATCCGGACGACCATCACTTCTCCGGGTGACGACCCCAACATCGAGAGGTCGTCGGGAGAGATGTTGGTCTGGACGTTGCCGAACGTGTCGATCCACCAGGCTTCGCCGGCGACAGACGATCCGTCAGACTCGGGAAGCGGCAGCAGAAGTGGAGTCAGTTCCTCCCCATCCACTGTCGGGCCGAGATCGCCGAGCGCAGCATCCCCCGAGGCCAGAAGGGCTGCGGCAGGGGCGAACACATCGCGGCCGTGGAAGGTCTCGCCAGGGGACGGAATCATCGCCTCGGGGTTCTCGATCGACACGATCTCGTCGGCTCCGCCCACCAGCGCAACCGCCGGGGAGAGCAGAC
>JBFFIL010000081.1:0-6241 GCA_041556535.1 Acidimicrobiia bacterium
CGATGAACGTGTCTTCGGCAAGGACGATCGAGGTGCCCACCGGGCGACGATACCGCTCGCGGAACGTGCGGATGCCCGGCCCGCCGGCATACATCAGTCCTTCTCCGCGTTCCTGGATGAGAAGGCCGACACGCGACTAGCGCAGGAGGTGCGATGTTCTATCGGATGACGCGGCTGCACTGGGACGAGGACCGAAACGACGATCTCATTGCCCTGGCGGAGTCTCTGAGAACCCGTATGGAGGCGATCGAGGGAATGCAATTCGCCGAACTTGTGGCAACCGGGGAAGGTGAGGGAATGATCATCGCGGCCTACGAAGACGAGTCCGACTACCGGGCCGGCGCCGAGGTCGCCGTGGTCGAGGCGTCATTTGCGGACATGCTCACCTCGAAGCCGCATGGTCATGACGGAACTGTCGTGGTCTCTTACGGAGCGGCCCCGAGCAGGAGTTGACGGCTTCCCCGGGCCTACATCTCAGCTGGCCCGTCCCTCGAAGGGTCCGCTCCGATCCGCTCGAACAGCAGAAGTAGCCGGCTCACGCCATCAGTGCTCTCGGATCATCGTAGGTCGCGAGCCGGTCCCGGTTCGCTGAGGCAGACCTCACTATCGATTGGAGGCTGACAGGGTGTCTACGCGCCGGCTTCGGATCTATTTTCGGTCACATGGAGGAAAGAGGATCTGTCCTGGCCCGGCGCTCCCTCCTGGTCATCGGGATACTGGTTGTTCTCGCCGGGCTGTACATATTGAGCTCGCCCGTAGACGCCAACGACTTCGAGGACGCCACCGGCGTGGCGTGGTCTGCTTTCGAGGTCGCCAATCCCGAGCCCGCTTCCTACCTCGAGAGGGAGGCGCGGCTTCTCGCCGTCTCGTTTGCCGGTTTGGGGATCGTCGCGGTATCGCTCGCGACGACACTCCTCAAGAGCGGAGACCGCACCGCCTGGAACCTCACATGGTTCCTGCCTCTGACATTGGCCGGCGCCGCAGCCGTCTTCCTGGTCTCGGGGGCAGGTGGTCTAGGTGGCTTCTACGGTGTCGCAGCCGTCGCATCGGGAGTCGTCGTCTTGATTGGGGTTCGCTCCGCGGGCTAGGCCCGTGCCGCCTCGACCGGCTCGATCCCTTCGATCTCGTCGAGGCGGTCGAGGAGACGGGTGGCGCCCATGCGCTCGGCGACGCGACGGGCGTGCTCGACCGCGCCGGCGAACCGCGGATCGTGCTTTTCGAGCACATTGGCCAATTCGACCCGGGCCTCGGCTCCGATGTAGCTCTGCTCGTGCTCGTCACAGATCGCCACCGCCTCGGCGAAGTGACCGGCTGCCGCGTCCAAATCACCTGCAGCGAGGGCTAGATGCCCCTGGGCCCTGGCAATACCTGCCTCGGGCACGCTCCCCTTCGTCCTCCCGCTTCGTTCGAGCAGGGACCTGATCCGCTCTGGCTCTCCCAGAGACGCCAGTGGGCCGGTCACGTAGGTGATGAACAACTCCCGGTGTATGCCGACCGCCGAGGAGTCGAACTGGTCGGCCAGGCCCAAGATCTTCTTGGTATCCGACCAGGGAGCGAACACCGTGACACCGAGGGCGAGAGTCGGGCTCAGCGTCTGCTGCTCACCCGTGCCGGTGGCGAACGCGAGGTGCTCCTCCCACTCGGAGCGAACATCGTCCCCCCGGTAGAACCTCATCCAGTCCCTCTGGATCCGCATCACACGCCCGGCCTGGCTGCCTCCCCTTTCGTCATCGGCGCGGATCAAGTCGTCGGCGAGACGCATGCCCTCGTCCCAGTCGGCTGTCCACAGGAGGACCTCCGCCTTCGTCAATTTGGACCACTCGGCATCTCGCGGCATTCCCCGCTCAATGCTCAACTCGATTCCCTCGTTGATGATTGGAAGCGCCTCGGCCGGCGATCCGACCATGTACAAAACCGTCGCGAGGTTGTTCCGGATTTCCCACATCATTCTCGACAGGTTCCGCTCGTCGGCCATTCGCATCGCTGTGCGCATCCCCTCCAAGCCGTCCAATCCGTCCCAGTAGGAGGTGCGGGCGAGGAAGTCCACCTTGTTCTCCTCCGAGCCGTGAGCCTCTATGAGCGGGGCGATCCGAACTGCTTCTGGTCGCGACGCTGTCTCGTCTCCCGAGATGTTGAGTAGCCGGAAACGGTTGAGCATCGCCTGGGCCTTGGCCTGTGAGTCTGGGCGATCGTCGAGAAGCCTCGCCGCCCTGTCGGCGACCTCGTAGGCCTGTGCGACTTCCCCGCGCCACCAGAGCCAGGCCGACATATCCCCGAGAGCCAGCGCCTGGCCTTCCGGGTCCCCGGACTCTCCGAACAGCTCGGCGGCCTCCTCGAGCAGACGGAGGGCCTCGTCGACATCGTCATGATCGAGGATCCCGATCCAGCGGAGCGCCTCTGCGCGCTCGCTGGGAGACATCCCAGCTTCCGCCGCCTTCCGGTAATACGCCATGCCCCGCCTGGCGTCTAGCTCACGAGCGCGCTCGGCGGCCTGCATGAGCGCCTTGTACGCCCGCCGTCGCAGCACCTCATCCGGCTCGGGGGTGAGTGCGATCGCCTCACCCAGGTGATAGGCCAGAAGCTCGGCGATATCAACGCCTCGCTCGCCGCTCATCGCCTCCATCCACCCAGCAGTCGCTTGATGAAGATGGGCGCGGTCGTCTCGAGCGAGACGCCCGTAGGCGACGTCACGGACCAGTGCGTGGACGAAGGCGTACTCCTCCTGACCCTTCATCGAAGCGTCACGGATGGGGCGGATCAGTTCTCGACGCATGAGCTCACGGAGGGCATCCCTGGAGTGGGCAGTCGGCCTGAGCGCGGCCACCGCACCCGACCAGAAAACCTTGCCAACGACCGAAGCCGCCTGGAGAAGGTCTTTCTCCTGGGTCCCGAGGAGATCGAGACGGGCACCGATGATCGCCTGAACCGAGTCGGGAAGACCCAACTGGCCGATCCTCCCCGACTCGTCGAGGAGGTCGGACTCCTCGGCGAGCCTGACGAACTCGGTCACGTAGAGCGGGTTGCCACCGGCTTGCTCGAGGATCGTCTGCTGTGACTCTGCCGGGAGGACGGCTCTCTCCAGCAGTGCCGAGAGCAGTTGAGCCGCTTCGGTGTTGGCGAGTGGAGACAGGGTGATCGTGGTGGCATTGCGGATGCCTCCGCCCCAGTCCGATCGGTTGGCAATCAGCTCGGGACGGGCCGCGGCCACCAAGAGGATCGGGACATCGACAGCCCACTCGGCCAGATGCTCCAGAAAGTCCAACAAAGCGTCGTCGGCCCAGTGAATGTCTTCGATCACGAGAATGAGGAGGTGCTGTTGTGCCATGGCAGCGAAGAACCGCAGCCATGCCGAGAACAGCTCTCCCTGCTCCACCTTCTGCTCACCGGTTGCCCCGCCGGCGAGGGGAGCCAGGCGTTGCCGTATCCACTCGGCCTGGGCCTCGTCGTCGACGAGGGACGCCACAGCATGGTGGAGCTTGCGATCCGCATCGGACTCGGAGTCGGTCTCGAGTATCCCGGCCTGCGCCTTGATGATCTCGCCAAGCGCCCAGAAGGTGATGCCCTCGCCGTATGGCAGGCATCGCCCCTGTTTCCACCAGACGACGTCGGGTCGCTTGTCGAGAACCGCCTTGAACTCGTGAAGCAGCCGGCTCTTTCCGGATCCGGGCTCGCCGACGATGGTGACCATCTGGACCGTGGAGGCAGTGTCGGTCCGGTGAAGGGACTCCACGAGTGCGGACAGCTCCCGGTCGCGCCCGACGAACGGGCCCTTGTGGCGCTCGGTGACGGCTACGCCCTGTCTCGCTCGCGCCCCCGTTGCGAGCCATATCGGGGGTGCGCTCGCCTTCCCCTTGAGGGCGACAGAGTCGAGGTCGTCGTAGTCGATCACACCCCTCGTGGCCAGATAGGTCCTCTCGTCGACCACCACGCCGCCGGCCGGGGCAACGGCTTCCAAACGCGAAGCCGTGTTGACCACGTCACCAACGATGCTCTCACGGTCCTGGTTGTCAGCGTCGAGCTGCACGATCGCCTCACCAGTGGTCACGGCTATGCGAACGGACAGACCCAGGTCGGGGTCGTCCTCGTTGAGGTTGGCGATCTCCTCTTGAAGCCTCAGCGCCGCCCGGACCGCCCGCTCGGAGTCATCCTCGTGGGCGGTCGGAACGCCAAAGACGGCGAACACACCGTCGCCCATCAGCTTCTCGACCTTGCCGACATGAGCTTCGACCTGCTCCCGCGCCGTTTTGTGATAGACGGTCAGTCGCGCCCTGACATCCTCCGGATCGGACGTCTCGGTACGGGCGGTGAAGCCGGCGAGGTCGGCGAACAGTACCGAGACCACCTTGCGCTCTTCTACGGAGCGTTGCGGGTCCTCTTGCTTCGTTGCCAGAGAGTGGCCGCAGTTTGCGCAGAACTTGGCACCGGGGGCAGCTTCAGCACCGCAATTGGGGCAGTTGTGGGCGAGCGAAGAGCCGCAGTCGGCGCAAAACCTGGCACCGTCCGCAGCTTCGACACCACACGATGGGCAATGGATGCTCACGGCGGGAGACTCTAGGAGCCTCCGATGAGGCAAACTCTGCCCATGGATACCCTCGAAGTCACCGTTGACACCGGCTCCACGGCGACGTCAGTCGATATGACCGCCGAGGCTGCAGCGTTCTGCAGGGGCAAGCGTGATGGGTTGTTGTCGATATTCGTCCCTCACGCAACCGCAGGGATTGCCATCTTCGAGACCGGGGCCGGGAGCGAGTCGGATGTGCTCAAAGCCCTGGATGAGCTGTTGCCCAGAGACCCTGCCAAATGGCGTCACGAGCACGGGACTCCGGGCCACGGAAGGGACCACGTGCTTCCCGCGTTCATCAGCCCTTCTGTATCCGTGCCGGTGGTCGACGGCCAGATGCAGCTCGGTACATGGCAATCGATCGTGCTGGTCGACACCAATGTCGACAACCGGAAGCGGAGAGTGAGGTTCAGCTTCATCTCCGGTTGAGGTCTGAGCCGACCGGGATAGCCTTGTCTGTTGCCATGAACAGGCAGCTCTTCCCCCAAAACGTGATCGCCATGATCTGGGACTTCGACAAGACCCTGATCCCCGGCAACATGCAGGGCCCGTTGTTCCGCCACTACGGGATCGACGAGACAGAGTTCTGGAAAGAAGTCGACGGGCTCGAAGAGTTCTACCGGAGCCACGGGTCGAAGCTGATCCAGCGCGACCATCTCTATCTGAACCACATCCTCACCTATGTCAGGGAGGGCCGCATGCCCGGGCTCGGAAACGCCCTGCTCCGTGAGCTGGGCGCCGAGATCGAGTTCCACACCGGTATGCCCGACTACCTCGAGATGGCGCGCAAGTCGATCGAGTCGAATCCTCGCTACGCCGAGCACCAAATACACGTCGAGCACTACATAGTCTCAACAGGGCTCAGGGAGATGATCCTCGGGTCTGCCGTGGCACCCCAGATCGAACATGTCTGGGCCTGCGAGTTCACCGAGCTGGTCGCTCCGCCGGACTATGCCGCGCACCAGGGCCAGCTCTTCTCACCGGAGGGCGAGATCCGCCAATTGATATACACCATCGACAACACCTCAAAGACCCGGGCGGTCTTCGAGGTCAACAAGGGGACCAACAAGAACCCCTCGATCGACGTCAACGCAAAGATCGCCCGAGAAGACCGGCGGGTGCCGTTCCAGAACATGATCTACGTGGCCGACGGTCCGTCCGACGTGCCCGTGTTCTCCATCATCAGCGGGAACGGGGGGCGCACTTACGCGGTGTATCAGCCGGGTTCGGGGCGCCAGTTCCAGCAGGCGGCGAGACTGCTGGAGCAGGATCGCGTCGATGCTTTCGGCGAGGCCGACTACTCGGAGGGGTCACACACCGCGATGTGGCTGCAACACGCCGCGGAGACAATCGCCGACCGCATCGTCCGCGACCGCGAAGAAGCTCTCAACGAACGCATGGGCCTGCCACCCCGACACGTCGAAGAGGGCTGAGCGATTTGGACGAGGTGAGGGCGACCCGGTTGGGCCGCCCTCACGCTCCATCGGGTGGGAGCGGATCTACTTGTCGGTGTGACCCTCTTCTCCGCCCTCTTCGCAGTAGCGAATGAATTCGTAGTGCTTCTCGTGCCCGGCATCAGTGGTCAACGTGACCAGGAAGGCCTCGTTGCACGGTGCTGCCTCGAAGTACACCTTGAGCCACCACTCGCCGCTCTCCCCAATGACGGCCTCGGCGGAACCG
>JBFFIL010000082.1:0-6125 GCA_041556535.1 Acidimicrobiia bacterium
AAGCCGTCGCACGGCGTGACATCCGCAACAACCTCGAGGAGTTCGAGTTGGCCGACGGTCGGAGGATCCTCGTGGCGGCAGAGGGCCGGCTCGTGAACCTGGGAGCCGCCGAGGGCCACCCGGCCGACGTCATGGACATGTCGTTCTCGAACCAGGCGCTGGCAGCCGAGTATCTGATCGTCAACCGGGAAACCCTCGAGCCGAAGATCTACACCCTGCCGGCGGAGATCGACGATCACGTGGCCGCGATCAAACTGGAGCACCTCGGTGGCGGCCTCGACACCCTCACCGACGAGCAAGTCGCCTACCTGTCCGGCTGGCAAGAGGGCACTTAACGAAACCTAAGGCTCCAGGGACCGTATTTGGTCCCTACAGCGTTTGATTTCGAGGGATGGCGTTCCTGTCGTCGCCTCCTCATACATTCGGTGGCATATGGTCTGCCATGGCTGCTACCGGATCTCCCGACGTCGCTTGTGCCCGGACTGCGAGGGTGAGCTCCGCCCAGCAGCAGACCGCATCCTCCCCGGTGGCGTCCGGCTGATATCTGCGTTCGAGCACGAAGGGCCTGCCGCAAAGCTCATGCACGACCTCAAGTACCGGGGTGTGACGACGTATGCCGATCTCGTAGCCGCCGTGCTGCGTGGGCGTCTACCCGAGTTGCCGGTGGCGCCGGTGCCGAGGGCGTGGTCGAGGAGAGGTCGCTACGGGGTCGACCCGGTGGCAGAGATCGCCTCTCGACTCAGCCTTCCCGTCCTTCGGTTGCTTGCTCCGCCGCTGCATTCCCAACGCCGTGCCGGTGGGGACCACTCTCGGTTGGCTCCCGGATTCAGGCTCAGACGCCACCCGGAGGGACAGGTGATCCTCCTCGATGATGTCGTCACTTCCGGGCGCACCCTTGCCAGCGCCATCGATGCATTGGGATCGGATTCAGTCGCGTTGGCCGCGGCGGCCAACACCGCGTTCGGTCAGATCAAATCCAACGCCTTGCGGCCTTCGGCCAAAGCCTCGTCGTAGGTCCACTCGACTGCCCCAGCGCCCAACTGCTCGGCGTCGGGAGACTCCGAGGCGATGCGCTCTTCGATCGCTGCATACTCGGGCCGGTTGGGTGGCGGGACGGCTCGCCCAACCTCGTCGCGCACCGACATCGACCACGCCCAGAGTTGCGCCACGATGTCGGCGTGGCCGCGATCGAGCAGAGGTGTTGCCAGGGTCTCCAGTGTCGATGCCAGCACGGTGGGATCGCTTCGATTGATCCCGAGGCGGTCGAAGCCATCCTTCACCGAAGCCTTGGCGCCGTCTACTCGGCCCGACTTGAATTGGGAATCCGCCATGAGGTGCAGGTTCTCCGCTACCTCACTGCCGGTAGAGCCGATGTCTACTTCGATGTCGAAGGCTCGTTTGTGATTGGCTATGGAGTCGTCCCACTTGGCTTCGAGGTTGTCGACGATTCCCATGGTCGCGTAGTTGAACGCCTGAAGGTTTCGATCTCCGAGGGCCTTGGCGTGCTCGAGGCTCTCCTGGTGGAGTTGACGTGATGCTTCGAAGTCGAATGAGTAGCGGGCGAGGATCCCCCCGACTCCGGCTGCCCAGGCAAGTCCCAGGGTGTCTCCGACCTTGCGCATCTTGGTAATCGCCAGGTCGAAATAGGGTCTGGCGGCGTCGACGTCCGCGTGCATGCGGTCGACCCAGCCTCGACCGTATGCAGCCCACCCGATGGCCCAGTCGTTGCCTGACTTCTCCGCGGTCTCCATGGCCTTGTCTTGGAGCTTCTGGGCCTGGTCGTAATCCGCCTGGTTCTGGGTCATCCAGCCCTCGATCAGGTAGGCCTCGGCCAGCTTGGCATCGTTGCCGAGCCTCTCCGCCATCCCCTGGGTGTCGACGATGTGCGTCTTCAGGGTCTCCAGTTGGCTTGTGAACAGCAGGTGCCATGCGTATCCGAGCATGATCTCGAGGACGGTGGCCTCGTCTCCGACGCTCTCACGACCCAGCAGCGGGCCGAGCCACTCCCTCCTCTCCTCGGTGTGGTTTCGGACTCCCCAGAACCAGTAGAGGGCTGCGGCCATCCTCGCGGTGAGCTCTGTCATGTCGTGCTCGTCGGTGAAGGCCATCGCGGCACGGAAGTTCTCGTGGTCGCCTTCGAGGCGCTCCATCCAGTCGACCTGCTCATGACCACGAAGGTGGGGGGAAGCGGTCTCGGCGAGGTGGAGGAAGAAGTGGGCATGTTTGGTGCGCGTCTCGTCGGCCTCACCGCTGTCCTTCAGCTTTCCCAAGGCGTACTGCCGCAAGGTCTCGAGGAGGCGATACCGATCACCTGTTCCCTCCCAGACGACCATCGACTTGTCCACGAGCGAAGAGAGGTGGTCGACAATGTCGAATTCGTCGACGGCCCCGCCCTCGCAGACCTGCTCGGCGGCTTCGAGCGTGAACCCGCCGCGAAATGCGGACAGCCTGTTGAAGAAGACCTGCTCGGCTTGTTCGAGAAGCTCGTAGCTCCACTCCACCGCAGCAGCGAGAGTCTGCTGCCTCGGCAGAGCCGTCCGGCTCCCGCCCGTGAGGAGCCGGAACCGGTCGTCGAGGCGATCGGCGATGCGCGCTACGTCAAGTGACTTGGCTCGCGCCGCGGCCAGTTCGATCGCCAGTGGCATTCCGTCGAGGCGACGGCAGATCTTCAAGACATAGGGGTAGGTCTCATCGTTTATCTCAAAGTGAGGATTGACAGCGGCCGCACGGTCTTGGAACAGCCGGAGGGCGTCGGCCCCCGAGCCGCTCAGCTCATCCACCGAGTACCGGTTCGGCATCTCCAGCGAGGGGACCTGCCACAGCGTCTCGCCGGAGATGCCCAGACCTTCCCGACTGGTGGCCAGGATCTTTATGTCTGGGCACGCACGCAGCAGGTAGGTAGCGAAGTCTGCAGAGGCACTGATGAGGTGCTCGCAGTTGTCGAGGATCACGAGAGCCTGGCGCTTTCGGAGGTAGTCGACGATCTGATCCATCACCGGAGCCGCTCCGGCGGGTGTGGAGGCCGCTCCAACACCGCTCTGGCCCTTGTTGATCCTCAGTGACTCCGCCACCCAGGCCGGGAGCTTGTCTTGATCACTCACCGCGGCCAGTTCGACCAGCCAGACACCGTCCTTGAAATTGTCCGCGGACTCGGCCGCCGCCTGGAGGCTGAGCCGCGTCTTGCCTGAGCCGCCGACGCCGGTGAGGGTCAGGAGCCTGGTGTCGAGGAGCCGTTTCTTCACATCCCGCAGTTCGTCCTCCCGCCCGACGAAGCTGGTCAACTGGAGCGGGAGGTTGTTCTTGCTGGGGTCGAGGGAGCGCAACTCGGCGAAGTCGGCGTCGAGGCCCGGAGCCACCACCTGGAATATGTGCTCAGGATGACCGAGATCCTTCAGCTGGTGCTCGCCGAGGTCCTTGAGGCTCGTCCCGGGATGGAGACGGTGGCGGACCAACTCCTCGGTTCCGCTCGACGTCACCACCTGACCTCCGTGAGCTGCTGACAGAATGCGGGCGCAGCGATTGAGAGCCGGGCCGTAGTAGTCGTCACCTCGCTCGTGGGCGACTCCCGTGTGAACGGCCATCCGCACCCTCATCGACCCGATAACGGCCCAATCGGCCTCTGCAAGGCCTCTCTGTGCGCCTATCGCGGCGTCGATGGCGTCCATCGGGTCGGAGAAGGCTGCGGAGTACGCGTCGCCGGCAGTGGAGTGGACGAAGCCGTTGGCGTTCGATATGTGCTCTTCGAGGATCGCATCGTGGCGGGCAAGGGCGTCACGCATCCCATCGGGATGCTCCTCCCAGAGGCGGGTGCTCCCCTCGACATCGGTGAACAGGAAGGTCACCGTCCCGGTTGGTCTTTGGCCCATATGACTTAGGGCGAGATGCTACGCCACCGATATACCCCTTATCTACCCTGACCGGGAGTCCAATGGCCAGAGTTCTGATTGTCGACGACGCCGAGCTGTTCCGCGAGGCGCTGAAGGCCGCGTTCAGCCAGGAGGGATTCGATGTTGTTGGCGTGGCTGCCGACGCGATGGCAGGGATCGACATGACCCGTGAGCATGAGCCGGACCTGGTGATGCTCGATCTGCTCATGCCGGGAATGTCGGGGCTCGAAGTCGTGGGGACGATGGTCAAGGCGAGCCCCAAGACGAGAGTTGTGCTTCTGACGGCGAGCGAGTCGGCAGAGGATCTTCTGGCTGCCGTCAAGGCGGGCGCCTCCGGCTATCTCACGAAGGACACGCCTCTGCCCCGACTGGTTTCGGCGATGAACGACGTCCTCGAGGGCGGCGCGGCTGTATCGCCCGCCATGGGCGGGAAGCTCTTCTCGTCGCTTCGCGACATGCTGAGACATCACGGAGCGGCGTCGGCGCGCCAACCTGAGCTGACCGGTAGGGAGTTGGAGATCCTCACCCATGTCGGCGAAGGCAAGACGTCGCGGGAGATAGCCGACGACCTGTTCATCAGCGAGAACACCGTCAGGAATCACGTGCGGAACATCCTCGACAAACTGGGGCTGAAGTCCCGATTCGAGGCGGTCAACTGGGCCCATCGCGAGGGTTTGATCGAGAGCAGGTAGGAATTCCCCGCTAGTCAGCGGCGGAGCGGGGCGGCGGCCATCTAAAAACAGCCCGCCTCAGCCGGTACAATCTGTCTTCTCTCATGCCCATCTTCCAGAAGGTTCTACGCGCCGGTGAGGGCAAGACTCTCAAGGAGTTCCATGCCGTCACGGATGGCGTCAACTCGGTCGAAGCCGAGTTCGAGGCGCTCAGCGACGACCAGCTGAGAGCCAAGACGGGCGAATTCAAAGGGCGCATCGCCAACGGCGAGGATCTGGATGATCTCCAGGTCGAGGCCTTCGCCACCGTTCGGGAGGCAGCCAAACGCGTCCTGGGCCAGCGGCACTACGACGTCCAGGTGGTGGGAGCGGCCGCACTCCACAAGGGAATGGTCGCCGAGATGAAGACCGGCGAGGGGAAGACCCTCGTCTCCACGATGCCCGCATACCTCAATGCCCTCGCCGGCAACGGAGTCCACATGGTCACCGTCAACGTCTACCTGGCGTCGCGTGATGCCGAGTGGATGGGGGCTGTCCATCGTTTCCTCGGGCTGAGGGTCGGGCTGATCCAGAACAACATGCCGACAGCCGATCGTCACCCTGCTTACGGGGCCGATATCACATACGGAACCAACAACGAGTTCGGCTTCGACTATCTGCGGGACAACATGGCGATGACCGCCGGGAGCCGGGTCCAGCGGGGTCACGGCTACGCAATCGTCGACGAGGTCGACTCGATTCTCATCGACGAAGCCCGAACGCCGCTGATCATCTCCGGGCGGCTCTCCGACAGCGCAAAGTGGTATCGCGACTTCGCCCGAATCGCCAAGAGGCTGAAGGACGGGATCGACTACGAGGTCGACGAGAAGAAGAGGCAGGTGCTCACCACCGAGGAAGGAGTGGCTCGCGTCGAGCAGATTCTCGGCGTCGAGAACATGTACGACCATGCCGCCGTCGACTTCGTCCACCACCTCGAGGTCTCGTTGAAGGCCCAGACCCTTTACCACCGAGACGTCGAGTACCTGATCGATCAGGGTGAGGTGAAGATCGTCGACGAGTTCACGGGCCGGGTGTTGGAAGGGCGCCGCTACTCGGAGGGCCTTCACCAGGCGATCGAGGCCAAGGAGGGGGTGCCGATCAAGGAAGAGAACCAGACGCTCGCCACGATCACGCTCCAGAACTACTTCCGGCTCTACGAGAAGCTGGCGGGAATGACGGGCACGGCCGAGACAGAGGCCGCCGAGTTGGCGTCGATATACGGGCTCGAGGTCATCGCCATTCCCACCAACCGCCCAATAGCCCGGCTGGATCAGGGCGACCTCGTGTACAAGTCGGAGCAGGGCAAGTACCAGGCGCTGATCGAAGACCTTCGCCCGCGCTACGAGCGAGGCCAGCCGGTTTTGCTCGGGACCGTCTCCATCGAGCGCTCGGAGCTTCTCTCCAGGCTTTTGGACAAAGCCGGCATCAAGCACGAGGTTCTCAACGCCAAGCACCACGCCAGGGAGGCCGACATCATTGCCCAGGCCGGTCGGCCGTCGGCCGTCACGGTGGCGACCAACATGGCAGG
>JBFFIL010000083.1:0-6062 GCA_041556535.1 Acidimicrobiia bacterium
AGGGTTCAAGGGCTGGGTCGCCGAAGACCCGTTCAATCCCAACCTCGATCCGGCCGCCGATGGCAAGGACATCGCAGTCCGCAACTACGCCAAGGACGAGGAGCCCGCCTACTGGGACCACGGTGACAGGGCTCTCATAGTGGAAACACCGAAGTTCGGGCGGAAGAACTTCACCGGCGGCACGCACATGCCGACCCCGACGAAGGTGATCTGGACCACCAACGTCAACCTCATCAACAACGCCAAGCACGCCTATCTGGTCATTCGGGACGTCAACCCCAACGTCGACATGATCATCACCCAGGACATCGAGATGACCTCGTCGTGTGAGCTGTCGGACTTCGTTCTGCCGGCTAACTCTTGGGTCGAGTTCCAGACCTCGGAGGTCACCGCGTCATGCTCCAACCCCTTCCTCCAGATCTGGGGCAGGGATGGGATCGACCCGCTGTTCGACTCCGAGGACGACGTGATGATCACCGCCAGGGTCGCAGAGCGACTCGGGCAGATTCTCGGCGACGAGCGGCTCAGTGACTACTGGAAATTCGCTTTGGAGGGCAACGCCGAGGTGTACATGCAGCGACTCCTCGACGCCTCGGCGACAACCCGCGGCTACAAGGTCGACGAGATCCAGTCCGGCAAGTACGGCGAGCCGGGCGCTGCCCTCATGATGTTCCGGACCTATCCCCGTATCCCATTCTGGGAGCAGATGAACGACAACCTGCCGTTCTGGACCGACACCGGCCGTATGAACGCATACGTCGACATCCCGGAGGCCATCGAGTACGGAGAGAACTTCATCGTCCATCGTGAGGGCCCGGAGGCGACGCCGTATCTGCCGAATGTGATCGTCTCCTCCAACCCTCTGATCCGGCCTGAGGACTACGGAATCGCACGGGACGAGATGGATCCCGAGATGCGCACGGTGCGCAACGTCATTCTGCCCTGGTCAGAGGTGAAGAACACCCAGAACCCTCTGTGGGAAGAGGGGTTCCGGTTCTACTTCCTCACTCCCAAGACCCGGCACACGACCCACTCGGGCTGGGCGGTCACCGACTGGGAGGTGCTCTGGGGCTCCAACTTCGCCGATCCCCACCGCAGGGACAAGCGATATGCCCACGTTGGCGATCGCGAGGTGCACATCAACCCAGACGCTGCACGTGATCTCGGACTACTCGACGGAGACTACGCCTGGGTAGATGCCAATCCACTCGATCGCCCCTACCCCAACTACGACCCCGACGACACCAGCGACCCGTTCCACAAAGTGGCTCGGCTGATGCTTCGGGTGAAGTTCAACCCTGCATATCCGTACAACGTCGTAATGGCCAAGCACGGCTACTGGTTGGCGACCCAGAAGACGGTCAAAGCCCACGAGACGCGGGCAGATGGCCGAGCGGTCTCGGAGGACACCGGGTATCAGTCGAGTTATCGCTACGGCAGCCATCAGAGCGTGACCCGGGACTGGGCGATGCCGATGCACCAGACCGACACGCTGTTCCACAAGTCGAAGATCGGTTTCAACTTCATGTTCGGCGGGGAGGCCGACAACCACGCCATCAACACCGTGCCCAAGGAGACGCTGGTGCGGATCAGCAAGGCCGAAGACGGAGGGCTTGGCGGATCCGGCCCTTGGGAGCCCGGGACCACCGGGATGTCGCCCGGGAACGAGGACGACCGGATGGCCCGGTATCTCCGCGGGGAGTACCTGTCGTGAGCTGGCAGCCCGTTCCGATGCCACGACGGTCACTGGCCTCGTCGGGACGCCTGAAGGCGGCCGAGGCGACCGACCCCTACATGCCGGTCGCCGTTGAGTTGGCGACGCCTGGGTCGGACGGAACTGCCGAGATGGCGCGAACCTTCGTCGAGGAATTCGCTCGGATCGGCTGGTCACGGGAGCGCATCGGCAGCATGTTCCGCAAGCCACGCTACGCAGCGGCGTATTCGGTATACGCGAGCAGAGGGCCTGAGTTCGTCGCCGGCGTGATCGACGAAGTTCTCGGCCCGGAGCCGTCTTCGGGAGCGACCAGAGGGGGCGCAAGTGGCTGAGGTCTACAACTGGCAGCTGGGGCGGGACATGAGCTACCGGTTCGATGCGTCCCCACCGGAGTGGCAGTTCGCCGCAATATTCAACATCAACCGTTGCCTGGCCTGCCAGACCTGCAGCCTGGCCTGCAAATCGACCTGGACATTCTCCGAAGGCCAGGAGGACATGTGGTGGAACAACGTCGAGACGAAGCCGTACGGCGGATATCCCCACCATTGGGACGTCAAGACCCTGGACCTGATCGAACAGGCAAACCCGGGCGGACAGACCTGGTCAGGATCACCAGATCCGGACGCGCCCTACGGGAGGTACGACGGCGCCACCGTCTATGAGGCTGCCCAGGGTGGCCAGCAGGCGGCCGGTTACCTGCCCACCGACGAGGAGTGGACCTCGCCGAACATCCACGAAGACTCTCCGGTGGCCACCGCTCCGCTCGCCGAAGGTGTCACTCTTCCGGAGCACAAGACGTGGTTCTTCTATCTCCAGCGGATCTGCAATCACTGCTCCTATCCGGCATGTGTCTCCGCGTGCCCACGCAACGCGATCTACAAACGCCCCGAGGACGGCATCGTGCTGATCGACCAGGAGCGCTGCCGCGGCTATCGGAAGTGCGTAGAGCAGTGTCCCTACAAGAAGCCCATGTACCGGCCGGACACCCGAGTGTCTGAGAAGTGCATCGCCTGTTATCCCAGAGTGGAGGGCAGTGATCCACTGACCGATGGCCGCCCCATGGAGACGCGCTGCATGGCGGTGTGCCCGGGTCAGATCCGCCTACAGGGTCTGGTGCCTGTCGATTCGAACGATGCCTGGAAGCCGGATCCGACCAATCCGCTGTACTACCTCATCCGCGAGGAGCAGATGGCTCTCCCCCTCTATCCGCAGTTCGGAACGGCACCAAACGTCTATTACATCCCGCCCCGGTGGGTTCCCCGTGACTACTTGCGGCAGATGTTCGGACCCGGCGTGGACAGGGCAATTGCCGCGTACGAGCGACCTTCCCGGACGGCGCAGGCGGTACTCCAGCTCTTCCGGGCGAGCCAGACGATCGTGTTCTCCTTCGACGTGATCGAGGGCGAGAAACTGTTCGAGATCAATGTGAAGGGTCAGCCGCTCGAGGTGTTCAACGACACCGTTGTCGGATACGACAGGGACGGCGCGGAAGTGGTCCGGGTGAATGTCGTGGAAGAGCAATTCGAGCGGCCCGTGCAGTTCCTCAACTCGATATAGGAAGACGATGGCGTGAAGCGAGCAACCGGCGAAGAACGAGCGTTGGCGAGGGCGACTGTCTACCGACTGCTCGCGCTCGCGCACTCGTACCCGACCACGGAGACAGTTGCCCGGCTCGGGGACATGTTCGAGTTCGCCCTCGTGGCCGGCGATCTGATCAGCCCCGCCGTCTCGGCCGAGATCGTTGCACTCGCCGAAGGGTTCGCGGAGACCGACCAGCCAGCGCTCGAGGCCGGCTATCAGCGGGTCTTCACCTTGAGCTACTCGGAGGACTGTCCGGTTCACGAGACCGCATTCAGCGCGCGCCATCTGTTCCAACAAGTCGCCCAACAGGCCGACATCGCCGGCTTCTACCAAGCATTTGGGGTGAATTCAGACCACGACCGGCCCGATCACGTGGCGATGGAGCTCGAGTTTTGCTATCTGCTCGCCCTCAAAGAAGCCCGAGCCCGGAGCGACGGCAAGACCGAGCAGGTTGCGATCTGCCGGAAGGGACATCGGGACTTCATGCGCGAGCACCTGGCGCGTTGGGCGCCTCTGATCGGCCAACGGGTCGTCGCAACTGGTGCCGGCACCCTGTACGAGAGGATCGCGTGGTTGCTCCTGGTGTTCATCGCAGCGGAGGAGAGGTATTTGAGGCTCGGGGCGATCGAGCGTTATCGGGACGATCCGATCTTGATAGCTGATGAGCCCGGCGACATGACCTGTCCGATCCTCGAAGGGTCGATTGAAGAAATGATCACGTGGCCGGCATCGCAGGAAGGAGTCGAGGATGACTTCGCGGCGTCTCCTCGGTAGGCCCCTTGCCATCCGGGCGATCTTTGTCTCGGGCGTCGCCATCTCGGTGATAGTCGGAGTTCTGGGGCTCTTCCCGGTTCGGTCGCAGGCCCCCGCCCTCGATGCCGAGCACACTCGGGAAGTGGTGCCTCTCGACGATCCCTGGGCGTCCGTTTGGGATGGCTCGGACTCCGAGGTCGTCCCCCTGTCCGCCCAGAACATCGCACCGCCGTTCGGGGGCGGCACGATTTCGTCTATCACAGCTCGTGCCCTCCACGACGGGCAGCAGTTGTTTTTCATGGTGGAGTGGGACGACAACGAAGCCGACGACTCCGTGGCCGGGGCGCACCTGTTCTCGGATGCGGCAGCTCTGCAGTTCCCCGTTGGCGGGGACGACGCTCCCTACACGATGGGAGGGGTTGGCCTACCGGTGAACATCTGGCAGTGGAAAGCTGTCTGGCAGGCCGACATCGAATCGGGATTCGAGACCATCCAGGACCGGCTCGGCGACACCTATGTCGACTCTTACCAGCAGGAAGGCAACCCGCTCTATCGCACCGCAGAAGAGGCGGGCAACATACTTTCGCAACGAGACAGAATCACCTCGGTGGAGAATCTGGTGGCCGAGGGTTGGGGCACGCTTACGACCGCCGACATCCAGGACGTCGACGGAGTTGGTGTGTGGCGAGGGGGTCAGTGGCGCGTGCTGTTCGTCCGGGACCTCGAGCCGGCCGAACCGGGTCTCGCTTCCTTTGCCCCTGGGGAGGTCACGTCGGTCGCCTTCGCAGTTTGGGATGGACAGGCCCTCGACCGGGACGGTCAGAAGTCGATCGCCCCGTTCATTCAGCTGAACCTGGACGGGGAAGGGCCCGTTGCCCCTGGGGGCCAGGGCTTCACTCCTGGAACAGTTGTTCTCGCCGTGGGCTTGGTCCTCGCCTTCGTCTTCGCCCTGCTGTTGGTTCGGCGGGCCGAGCGGATGTTCGACGAGAGCCACGGGTCCGGCTAGTCGCAGCGAACCCTCCCCGTTTGCCATGCAGGTCCCTGTCAACCCAAATCACGTGAGAGGCCCTTGGGAACGGAAGGTCGCGGTGCGGGTGGCTTGCGCCGTACAGGGTGGTCAGCCGATCGAAAGCCGAACCACCACCGTGGCGAATTAGGTTTCGACCGTGTCGTACGAGTGGATCAGGCTGCTCCATGTACTCGCAGGTGTCGGCTTCATCGCCACCCATGGCGCATCGATGTTCGTGTTGCACTCGATTCGCGCCGAGCGCTCACGGCAACGGATCGAGGCCATCCTCGACTTCACGACCCGCACCACGTCGGCCACCTACGTGACGCTCGTGGCGGTGGTTGGGACTGGAGCCTGGCTCGGGTTCGAGAGGAGCGCCTTCTTCAGGCGCGGTTGGTATTGGTGGTCCTTGGGCCTTCTCGTATCCACAACGATCTGGATGTGGTTCGTGGCGAGACCTTTCGCCCTGAAGCTGAGGGCAGCGTGTGAGCTTCGCCCTTCTGGTGTGCCGCGGGTTTCCGACCAGGAGCTCGCCGAGATCGTGGGCTCCGGGCACGCCAATCTGATCGCGGCGGTGGGTGTGGGGGTCACGGTGCTGATTCTGGGGCTCATGGTCATCCAGCCTCGTTCGTCCCCTCCGGCTCCGGACGTGAACGACCCTCTGCCGAGCACGACGATCTCGCCGGTGACAACTTTGCCGAAGGCGCCCGGGGCCACGTCCACGACTGCGGTGCCCACTCCGACGACCACCAGAGTCGAGATGGACTCGTTGGCCCTCGGTAGAGACATCTACGAAGTCAGTGCAGGAGGCGTGGGCTGCGCATCCTGTCATGGATCCGATGGTTTCGGGACTGCTGAGGCTCCGGGGATAGTCGGAGCCTCGAAGTCGGCGATATTCAGAGCGCTCGACGAGCCCGCGATGGAGGACATCAGCCTCACTCCCGATGAGCTCGAGGCCGTTTACCAGTATCTCTTGACTCTGCTGCCCTGACGGGCCACCTCGTA
>JBFFIL010000084.1:0-6032 GCA_041556535.1 Acidimicrobiia bacterium
CGAGCAGGTGATCGACGGTCTCTGCGAGCGCTGCGACACGCCCGTGGAGAAGAAGGAGCTGTCGCAGTGGTACTTCAAGATCACGGACTACGCCGACCGGCTCCTCGACTCGATCGAAACCCTCGACCAATGGCCGGACCGTGTCCGGACCATGCAGCGGAACTGGATCGGCAGGTCTGAAGGAGCGACATTCGCCATCGAAGTCGAGGGTGGTGGGAGCTTCGACGTGTTCACGACACGCCCAGACACCTCATTCGGCATGACTTTCTGTGTTCTCGCCCCGGAGCATCCTCTTGTCGAGAAACTCATCGAAGGCTCGGACAATGAGAGAGAGGCCCGGGAGTACATAGCGGCGGCGCGGCGGGCGTCGGAGGTCGAGCGCATGGCCGACGGGGGTAAGACCGGCGTGTTCACCGGCAGATTCGCCACAAATCCGGTCAACGAAGAGCGGATCCCGATCTACATCGCCGACTACGTTCTCATGGGCTACGGAACAGGGGCGATCATGGCCGTTCCCGGCCAAGACCAGCGTGACTGGGACTTCGCCACGAAGTACGGCATCGACATCATCCGAACCGTCCAGCCTCCCGACGACTGGGATGGCGAGGCCTACACGGGTGACGGCCCGACCATCAACTCCGGCTTCCTCGATGGGCTCTACATGGAGGACGCCAAGAAGCGCATCATCGACTGGCTCGAGGAGAAGGGCATAGGAGAGGCGACGGTCCAGTGGCGTCTGCGTGATTGGCTCATCTCTCGCCAGCGCTACTGGGGCTGTCCGATCCCCATGGTCAACTGTGACAACTGCGGGCTCGTCGCGGTTCCCGAGGAAGATCTACCGGTCCTGCTTCCCCACATAGAGGACTATGCGCCGAAGGGCCGCTCGCCGCTGGCGGCAGAAGAAAGCTTTGTCAACACGACCTGTCCCGAGTGCGAGGGCCCGGCTCGGCGCGAGACCGACACCATGGACACTTTCGTCGACTCCTCCTGGTACTTCTTCCGCTACACCGACGCCCACAACGACGAGGCGATCTTCGACCCGGAGAAGGCCAGATACTGGATGCCGCTTGACCAGTACATCGGGGGCGTGGAGCACGCCGTGTTGCACCTGCTCTACGCACGGTTCATCACGAAGGTCCTCTACGACATGGGTCTGAGCCCGGTCGAGGAGCCGTTCGAGCGAATGTTCACCCAGGGGATGCTCGTCAAGGACGGCGCGAAGATGTCCAAGTCGAAGGGCAACGTCGTTCCGCCAGACGACTACTACGAGAACTACGGCGCCGATGCCATCAGGCTCTTCGAGCTATTCGTGGGTCCACCGACCGACGATGCGGTGTGGAACGACTCCGGGGTTCCGGGTACCAAGAGGTTCCTGGATCGCATCTGGAAGCTCGGAACGGGAGCACACGACTTCATCGAGCGGGAGGAGAACGACGCAGACCGGGAACTTGTCGGCCTCACCCACCGGACCGTCAAGAGGGTCACGGAGGACATCGATCGATTCCACTTCAACACGACGGTTCCTGCGCTGATGACGCTATCCAACGAGCTCCAGGCCTATGTCTCCAATGGTCCGCGGCAGTCGGTCTTTGCCGACGTATTCGACATGATCCTTCTAATGCTGTCGCCCATGGGGCCCCACGTCGCCCATGAGCTGTGGGAGATACGCGGGCACCGAGGTGTGCTGGCACACGAGCCCTGGCCGGCGTGGGACGAGGGGCTGGCCCGGGAGGAGACAGTCACCCTTATCGTCCAGGTCAACGGGAAAGTTCGCGATCGAATCGAAGTGGGCGCGCAGATCGACTCTTCCGAAGCGGAGAAACTCGCCCTCGAATCGGTGAAGGTCCAGCGATGGCTCGAGGGAGGCGATGTGCAGAGGATCATCACCCGTCCCCCGAGGCTGGTCAACATCGTGATCGGGTGAACGCAGGCCGGATCCTCGCTGGCGCGGGGCTCGACACCGACGAGTTGCGTCTGATCCTCCATCCGGTCGACCCGTACCGCGTAAACGTCTGGCCCGCATCACGACGGCTACGCCGTTTCTGGCGACCCGGCGTGCGAGCGCTCACACAGGCCAGGTGGATTCTCGTCGACCCCGCGATGCTCACAGACCCGGAGAGGCTGTCGCGGCTGGTCGTCCACGAGTTGGTGCACGTACGCCAGTTTGCCGAGACGGGCTACCTCCGCTTCATGATCCGCTATCTGACCGGGTACCTCAGAGGCCGGCGCTCAGGCCTGTCGCAACGCGATGCCTACATGGCGATACCCGCCGAAGTCGAGGCACGAGGGATCGCGTCGCGGGTGACGCTATCCGACGAGCCGGATGACCCGCACGGAAGGACTGGCTGAAACGGGAGGGAAGAGGGTTCAAAACCCCTGCCGGGGTCGCTAGGTAGGAAGGATGCAGGTGGGTTGTAGGGGGTGAGCCGGGGGGCGGCGGCGATCGCTCTCGCCGTGGCGGGAGCGCTTGTCGGGGGAGTGCTGGGGATGGGGGAAAGGCGGGTCGCCCGGCCGCCATCGGCAAGCCCTGTCGTGTCCGCCGATGGCGCCCTCGACGTTCATGTATCCGGCTGGGTCGTGTCGCCCGGAGTCGTCGCGGTGCCGGAGGGCTCCATCGTCGCCGACGCCGTGGAGGCAGCGGGCGGGTTGCGCCCCGGCGCCCTCATAGACCGGATCAACCTGGCGGCCCCGGTGAGGGCTGGCGAGCAGATCGTCGTGCCGGGCCCAACCGAGAGCAGAGCAGGTGCCGGCACCACCGACGGGTTGATCTCGATCAACAGGGCGGAAACCGCGGACCTTCTGAGACTGCCTGGAGTCGGTCCCGTCCTGGCCGATCGGATAGTCGCGTACAGGGATGCCAACGGTCCTTTCACCAGCATCGAGGACTTGCTGAGCGTGCCGGGAATCGGTGAGGCGAAGCTCGCATCGATACGTGACCTCATCCGTATCCCGTAGGCGCCATCCGGCCCTGCCCCCGCCCGTATCGGTGCCGTGGCTGACGGCGGCCGGTGCGGTGTGGCTATTGGCAGCCGCTGTCCATCGCGCGCCCGAGCCTCTGGAGCCCTCCGGGTTCGAGGGTGAAGCCGTCCTGAGGACGGATGTGGTCGACGGCCGGTACGGCCCGTGGGCAGTCGTAGACACCGGGATGGGAACTCTCCTTCTCGAGCTCACGGATGCTCTCCACCTGTCTGCGGGCGACACCGTCGCAGTTTCGGGAACAGTGCGGGGAGATCCGGGCCGAATTGCCAGTCACCCCTATCGGGCGCGGTTGAAGGCGCGATCCGTCTCGAAGATCAGCACGTCACGGTCCCCTCCGCTGGCAGTTGGCAGCGCGGTCCGAAGCCATGTGATCGAGAGACTGCTGCCGCTCGACGACGGCCGGGCCCTCCTCGCCGGGTTCCTCATCGGGGATGTCTCGGGGCTCCGTCCAGACGACGTGGAGTCCATGCGTCGAAGCGGGCTGGCCCACTTCGTGGCCGTCAGCGGATCGAACGTCGCACTGGTCCTTGCCTTGGTGTGGATCGCCGCCGGCCCCCTGTCGATGGGCCCCAGGCGTCGGGCCTTATTGGGGCTAATGGCCATCCCCATTTACGCAGCTGCGACCCGGTTCGAGCCGTCCGTGATGAGGGCCTCGGTCATGGCCGGCATCGCGCTCGGGGGAAGGCTCGTGGGGTGGGTGCTCGAGGCATGGCAGTTGCTCGCGGTTTCGATCATCGTGCTGGTCTCGATCGACTCCGGGCTCACATCCAGCGTCGGGTTTCAAATGTCGGTCGCGGCAACCGCTGGAGTCCTCGTTGGCGCGAGGTGGCCGGTGCGGGGTGGCCGGCTGTGGCGTGCCCTCGCCATCACGCTGGGAGCGCAGGTAGCGGTCGCGCCCTTGCTTCTAGCCCATTTCGGCTCCGTTCCTCTGATGTCCCCGCTGGCAAACCTGGTGGCAGGCCCACTCGTCGCTGCCTCGACGGTGGTCGGGGCCGTGGGAGTGGTGGGGCCTGGGCTGTTCATCGACCTTTCGACACTCCTGGCGGATGCCGTTCTCGGGATAGCCCGGGGAGCCTCGGCATGGCCCCAGGTGAAGGGGGCCCAACTCGTCGGTCTGGCGCTCGCGACGGCCCTCGTATTGCGATGGCCCAAGCTGAGGTCGGCTGCGATCGTGGTGGCTTCCGCGGCCGTGGCGATCAGCCTTCTCGTGCCTGATGCGGATCTGCCGGTGAACGGGGTCGTTGTCCTCGACGTGGGTCAGGGTGACGCGATCCTCATCCACTCGGAGGGACGGTTCGCGTTGGTGGACGGGGGGCCGGACGAGTTGATTCTCGGGGACAGGCTGCGCACCTATGGCGTCCGCCATCTCGATCTCGTGGTGCTGTCACACGTCCATGCCGACCATGTCACGGGGCTGACTGGGATCGTGGGCCGGGTTGGGATCGGGGTGGTGTGGGCGGCCAACGAACCGCACGAGACGGAGGCGTCGACCGCCTTTCTCGAGGTGGTTGCCGCATACGGGATCCCGGTGGACAGGCCACAGGTGGGGCGATCCGTCATTCTTGGGTCTCTCACGCTGACAGTCGAGGCTCCCCTTAGGCGCTATTCGTCTCCAAACGACCAGTCGCTGGTTGTCACCGTGACCGGGTCGGAGAGGTCGATGCTCCTGTCCGGCGACATCGAGACAGTTGCGCAAGCCGAATTGGCCCATCTCAGGGCCGACGTCCTCAAGGTTCCGCACCAGGGCGCTGCCACGTCGGATCGGGGATGGCTGGAGTCGGTTGGCGCCGACACCGCCGTGATCTCGGTCGGGCCCAACCAGTTCGGCCATCCGGCTGACTGGGTCATCGACGTCCTCGAGCAGTCGGGTGCGACCGTCATCCGCACTGACGAGACAGGTGACGTGGCGATTCCCCTCGGCTAGGCGATACCAAACGCTGTAGGGACCGTATTCGGTCCCTACAGCATTAGGTTCGCGGGTATGGGGTTGGTGTTGGGCGACAAGGAGCTGGGTTTGGGGGAGGTGACCCATGTGATGGGGGTGATCAACCTCTCGCCCGACTCCAGGAACACCCACACGGTCGCCCGATCGGTCGACGAGGCGGTTCTCATGGCCGACCGCTACCGAAGGTGGGGCGCGGGGCTGATAGACCTCGGAGGTCAGTCCTCCCACTATGACAGTCCGACGATCGCCGAGGCCGATGAGATCTCACTGGTGGTGCCGGCGATCGAAGCGCTCGTGGCCGAAGGGCATTTGGTTGCGATCGACACCTGGAAGCCTGGAGTAGCCGAGGCCGCTGTCACGGCAGGGGCCGTGATGGTCAACGACACCGGGGGTCTGGGCGATCCGGACATGCGGGAGGTGGTGGCCTCCACGGGAACGGCGGCTGTGGCCGTGTACGTCGAGGGCCGGAACCCGCACGACGTCGGGGAGATCGAGATCCGTGCCGACAAGGCCGCCCAAACCGCGAGGCAGTTCGAGGTCTTGCTGCGGGACCTCGAGGCAGACGGGATCAGCAACGTAATCATCGATCCGGGAATTGCCCTCAACTACCGCGGCGACTACGACGCCTACACGCGTATGCAGCTCGACGTCATCGCCGCCTCGAGCGAGCTGCGCGCCCTGGGAAAGCCGGTTCTCATCCCGATCCCGCGGAAGAGGGACGGCCATCGTGTCGCCGCCTACATCTCACTCGCGCTTGAGCACGGTGCAGACATCATCCGGGTGCACGACGTGGCCATGGCAACGGACCTGGCCCGGCTTTTCGGTCGTACAGCCTGAGTAATTTGAGGTCATGGCATTGCTGACAGTTTCAGGGCCCTCCAACGCCGGGCCGGGCGAGCGGCAGCAAATGCTCGATGCCGCAGCGGACCACTTCGCCGCGCGAGGAGTTGACCGATCCCAAGTTGTGCGGGTCGACGTGCCAGGGCGCGGGGCCGGAGAAGCCGGTGACGGCCCGCTCAGGGCTGAGTTGGAGCCGATGATTCCGCTGCTCCAGTCGGGGTCTCTCTTCGGTGAGCCTCTCGGTCTCGAAGTCGTCGATGCCCAGAAC
>JBFFIL010000085.1:0-6027 GCA_041556535.1 Acidimicrobiia bacterium
CAATTGGGTCAAGATGCAGGAGGACTACGACACGATCTATTGCGTCGTCGACTTCCACGCCATGACAGTCCCGTACGAAGCGACGAGGTTCCGCGCGGAGCGGCTCAACCTGGCCAAGACGATCCTCGCGGTCGGCGTCGATCCTTCCCGATCCCTTCTCTACTACCAGTCCGAGGTGCCCCAGCATGTGGAACTCGCCTGGATCCTTGGGACGCTCGCGGGTCTGGGTCATCTGGAGCGGATGACACAGTTCAAGGAGAAGTCCGACAAGTCGGGCCAGAATCTCGGGCTCCTCGCCTATCCGGTCCTTCAGGCAGCCGACATCCTCATACACAGGGTGCATGCTGTACCGGTTGGCGACGACCAGGCCCAGCACCTGGAGCTGACCCGCGATCTCGCTGAGCGCTTCAACCACAGGTTCGGGGACCAGTTCCCGATCCCGGAGCGGATCACCCCGCAGATCGGGGCTCGAGTGATGTCGCTCACCGACCCGACGTCGAAGATGTCAAAGACCGATCCGCCGAAGTCGACCATCAACCTCTCCGATTCGGACGACCAGATCGTCAAGAAGATCCGATCCGCGGTCACCGACCCCGGCTCCCACGTCGAGTACGACGTCGACGAGAAGCCGGGCATCTCCAATCTTCTCGAGATCTTCTCGTTCGTCAGCGGAGTGACCATCGAAGCCATCGTCGAAGAGCACCGATCCGGGGGCTACGGAGCGTTCAAGACGGCTGTTGCCGAGGCCGTCGCAGAGAGGATCCGGCCGATACGGGAGTCGGTGGAAGGCATGTCCGACGCAGAAGTGGTCGAAGTCACCTCGACCAGTGCCGAGCGGGCACGCGTGATGGCTGAGGAGACGATGCGTTCCGTCCGGGAGAGGACAGGGCTCGGCTAGAACTCCAGCTTGGAGACCATCGCCCAGAGGACAACAACGAGGATGGCGGCGTCGATCCACGAGGTCTTGCGCCATGAAGAGAGGACGGCTCCCCGGTCCGGGCTGTTGTTCTTGACTGCCTCGATCATCGCTGTGTCCTTCTTTCGGGCCACCAGGCCCTGGAATACGCCGGAGAGGATGATTCCCCCGATGCCGAACCAGACGAAGGTGTCCCCCCATCCCCACCGCTCCTCGGTCAGAACCAGGGCGACCCCAGCTCCAACGACGAGCACGAACATCACGGTGAAGTAGGCACCTGCCTTCTCCATCAGCGTCTCGAGGGCGCCTCCCACTCCCTCACCCTCGGACTGGGCCAGCCGCCCAATGGCGAACACCCCGAAGATGCCGCCGCCAATCCAGCCGGCTGCTCCCAGGACGTGTATGAATACGAGAACGTCGTTCAGGCTCATCGGACTCCCTCTTTGCTGCTCAGGAACGGTTGGCAAGCTAGTAGCCCCGGGCCCACCGCGGCGTATGTCCTTTCAACGGCGCCCGACGCCACTACTGGTTGCCCTCAGCCGAAACTCTCCAGAAGGTCGGTCGGGAGGAGGATCACGAGGGCTTGGACGGTGTTGAACCCCATGTGGGTGAAGATCGCAGGCCCAAGTCGCCCACTGCGTACGGTCACCCAAGCCAGCAGCGTTCCGAGCAGGAAGAGAGGCAGCAGGAGCAGCGTCGCCGAGGCGAGGTCAGGATCAGTGAGCGTCACGACGTGCACCGCCGAGAACACTCCTGCAGTCACCAGGATGGCGAACGTGACCCCGCGCCCGATCAACGCCTTGAGCAGCACTCCCCGATAGGTCGCCTCTTCGATGACGGGGGCGATGAAGACGGCGGCCACCACAACAGCCACCTTTACGAAAGCCGGGGTGTCCGGGCTCGCGAGTTGGCGGACGGTCTCCTGGATCGGGCCGCCTTCGGGGCGCAGCCAACTCACCAGGGGGGTCATGATCAGGGCGATTGCGAAGGGCACCGCCAGACCCAGGGCCAGATAGGCGAGATCGCCAAAGTCGAGTGCGAGACCAAGTTCGGGTCTGGACTTTCGGCGGTACAGCAAGAGCAGCAGGGCGACGTTGACCCCGAGGCCGCCGGCCAGGCCAAGCACGGTGGCCAACTCGACCGACCAGACGAGCAGCCCGACAGCCCCGAGAAGGGCGCCCCCAACGAGGCCGCCGAACCAGATCAGCGCAAAATCACGGATCGACCATGCCTTGGTCACGATGCCGGAGGCTACATCCGATCGGCGCCCCCCCCACTGTTACGCTGCCTGAAAGCGCTGGAGGAGCAGACCCCAAATGGAAGTCGATATCGGCATTGGCAAATCGGGACGTCAGGCCTTCGGGTTCGATGACATAGCCATCGTCCCCTCGCGACGGACGCGCGACCCCGACGACGTCGACATCTCCTGGCAGCTCGACGCCTACAGATTCGATCTGCCGATGATGGGCTCGGCGATGGATTCGGCCATCAGTCCCGATACCGCGGTGAAGATCGGCCAGTTGGGTGGCCTCGCCGTCCTGAACCTCGAGGGCCTTTGGACCCGTTACGAGGACCCCGCCCCGTACTTCGACGAGATCGCGATGCTTCCCGAAGAGAAGGCGACACGGCGGATGCAGGAGATCTATCTGGAGCCCGTGAAGCCAGACCTGATCGGGCAGCGGGTGTCGGAAGTTAAGAAGTCAGGTGTGGTGACTGCCGCAAGCCTCACCCCGCAGCGGGTGGAGGGATGGGCCCCCCACGCTCTCGGTGCCGGTCTGGACATCCTCGTCATCCAAGGCACCGTGGTCTCCGCCGAGCATGTCTCGAGCAGGGAGGAGCCTCTCAATCTCAAGGAGTACATCGCAGATTGCGACGTTCCGGTCATTGTCGGGGGAGTGGCGAGTTACTCGACCGCTCTCCATCTGATGCGCACGGGCGCGATCGGCGTTTTGGTCGGTGTCGGGCCCGGCGCCGCGTGCACGACCAGGGGCGTACTCGGAATAGGAGTACCACAGGCGACGGCGATCGCCGACGCCGCCGGCGCTCGGATCCGGTACCTGGATGAGACGGGGCGCTACGTCCACGTCATCGCTGACGGAGGTATGCGGACCGGAGGCGACGTGGCAAAGGCGATCGCGTGTGGAGCCGACGCGGTGATGATCGGCTCTCCTCTGGCGTCGGCCACCGAGGCGCCGGGAGGCGGTTCACATTGGGGCATGGCGACGTTCCATCCGACCCTCCCCCGAGGTGCGAGGGTGAAGGTCGGCGACCGAGGCACTCTCGAGGAGATCCTGGTGGGACCGGCCCACGAGAACGACGGAAAGCGCAACCTCTTCGGTGCGCTGCGGGTTTCGATGGCCACCACCGGGTACTCCGATCTCAAGGAATTCCAGAAGGCTGAGGTCATGATCGCCCCGTCGCTTCAGACCGAGGGCAAGTCGCTGCAGCGTTCCCAGCACGTCGGGATGGGATGACCACGGCGGAGCAGGAGCCGACCGTCCTGGTCGTCGACTTCGGCGCCCAATACGCCCAACTCATCGCCAGGCGCGTGCGGGAAGCGCACGTGCGATCGGAGATCGTCCCGAGGGACATCACCTCGCAGGAGATCAAGTCACTCCGTCCCATCGGCCTGATCCTCAGTGGCGGGCCGGCTTCGGTGTACGCCGATGAGGCCTATCGAATGGACGAGGCGATCATCGACCTCGGCATCCCGGTGCTGGGCATCTGCTACGGACATCAATTGCTCGCAGACATGGCCGGAGGGGATGTCTCCAACACGGGTGACGCCGAGTTCGGAAACACCTCTATGGAGATAGTCGGTGACTCGGTCCTGCTGCGCGAGATGGCACCGGAGCAGCAGGTGTGGATGTCGCATCGGGATCAGGTGACGCGTCCACCGGATGGCTTCGTGTCGGTGGCGCGGACCGGTGGGTCGACGGTCGCGGCCATGGAGAGTCGCGAGAGGGGCTTGTATGGGGTTCAGTTCCATCCCGAGGTGGCCCACACGCCGCGGGGCTCTGAGATCCTCAAGCGATTCCTGTACGAGGTGTGCCACGCCAGCCCGAGCTGGACGTCACACTCGATCATCGAGGCCCAGGTCGCGGCGATTCGCAGCCAGGTCGGTTCCTCGAAGGTCATCTGTGGCCTGTCGGGCGGGGTTGACTCGGCCGTTGCCGCGGCAATCGTTCGCGAGGCTGTAGGCGATCAGCTCACGTGCATCTTCGTCGACCACGGGTTGCTCAGGTCGGGTGAGGCAGAACAGGTGGAGGAGACGTTCCGTTCCCACTTCGAGGTCGATCTGATCCATGTCAAAGCTGCGGATCGGTTCCTCGAGCAGCTCGAAGGCGTGGTGGACCCCGAGCTGAAGCGCAAGCGCATCGGAGAGACCTTTATTCGTGTGTTCGAGGATGCCGCGAAATCGGTGGGCAACGCGCGGTATCTGGTTCAAGGCACCTTGTACCCCGACGTCATCGAGTCCGGCTCGGCCTCGGCGGCAACGATCAAGACGCATCACAACGTCGGCGGTCTTCCCGATGACATGACCTTCGAGTTGGTGGAGCCGCTCCGGGACCTGTTCAAGGACGAGGTGCGGGCGGTGGGAGAGGAGCTCGGCCTTCCCGAGGACATCGTGTGGCGTCAGCCGTTCCCCGGCCCCGGTCTGGCGGTGAGAGTGATCGGGGAGGTGACTCTCGATCGCCTCGAGACCCTCCGAGCCGCGGACAAGATCATTATCGAGGAGGTTCGGACAGCCGGCCTGTATAGGGAGATCTGGCAGGCATTTGGGGTGCTGCCCGCGTTGAAGACGGTAGGGGTCCAGGGCGACGGAAGGACGTATGCATACCCGCTGGTGATCAGGGCGGTGACGTCGGAGGATGCGATGACGGCAGACTGGGCCCGGATCCCGTACGGCGTCCTGGAGAGGATGTCGTCCCGGATCATCAATGAGGTCCCCGGCATCAACCGCGTCGCATATGACATCTCCTCCAAGCCCCCAGCCACCATCGAGTGGGAGTGATAGGTCGCATAGCCGTCCATTCAGGCGTTCCCCTGCCCTGCCGATAGAGAAACCAACGGCCTGGGAAACCCCAATTGGAACTCAATTCGCCTGAACTGTCGCGCATCTTCCGCGAAGAGCTCACAGAGCGCTCGCAGCGGTTGCTCGCGGGCGCACGAGCGCTGACGGCCGGCGATCTGGATCGTGCGTCCGTCCCGGACCTCATCAGAGATGCTCACACCATCAAGGGGTCCGCCAGTCTTCTCGGCCACGAGACCATCCGCGAGGCAGGGAGCCGCCTCGAGGAGTTGTGGCGCATGGTCTCGGACGGGCTCGCTCCCGACCCGGAAGTCGTGGTGGCGATGGAGGCCGTCTCGGGGCGGCTGGTGTCGAGCCTCGATGAAGGGGACGGTAGTGACCTCGCGGCGATGCTGGCACGGCTCGCCCCCGGTGGACCGGGTGAGGAAGTGGGCACCGAGCCGGTTCCGTTCAGCCGTCCGGACACCGGAAGCCTCGATGGGCTGCTCGCCTCGGTCTCGGAGTCTCTTCTGGGGGAGGCCACCCGGGTGGACACCGGCGATCTCTATCGGATGATCAACCGGATAGTCGAGGTTGCGCTCGACGCCGATGCTCTCGCCGACCTGTCACTCGTCTCGATCGAAGGCGCCGACCCGACGGCCTTCCGGAAGACGTGGCGGACTCATCTCGAGAATCTCGCCAGCTCGATCGGCGACATACAGGACCAGGCCGTGTCGTTGGCGAACGTTGCCCTATTCGAAGCCGTCTCGACGTTCCCACAGTTCGTTCGATATCTGGCCCGGAGAATGGGGAAGGATGTCCGCTTCGAGATCCTGGGCGAGGACGTGGACCTCGACCGCCAGATAGTCGATCTGATCAGAGAGCCTCTTCGCCATCTTCTCGTGAACGCGGTCGACCACGGGATCGAGGCTCCCGAGGAAAGGTCCGCCGCCGGCAAGCCGCCGACGGGGGTGGTGCGGGTTACCGCCGAGGTTGTGGAGGACAACGTCGAGATCTCGGTGTCCGACGACGGCGCGGGGGTCGATTGGCGGAGCGTCGCCGAAGTCGCCGAGTTGCACGGGCTCCAAGCCGACCAGGC
>JBFFIL010000086.1:0-5995 GCA_041556535.1 Acidimicrobiia bacterium
CCTTAGCGAACACACCGAGGACCGATACGACGCAATAGTCGCCGAGGTGTCGAGCTTTCAGCTGCGCTTCATCGACAGCTTCCATCCGAAGGCGGCGGCGATCACGAATGTGGCCAGTGACCACCTCGATTGGCACGGCTCCGTCCAGTCATACATGCGGGCGAAGGCGCGGATCTACGAGAACCAGACTTCTGGCGACCTTCTCGTCTACGACGGAGACGACGAAGGCGCCGTCGGGCTCGTGTCAGGCGCCCGATCCGAACTGGTGCCGGTCTCGGGGATTGGCCTGTCCCGCAGCGGTTACGGTGTGAGAGGCGACGAGTTGGTTCTCGGAGGCCCTGTCGTTGGCTTCGACGAGCTTCCGTCTGCAGACAGGACTCACCTGGTCAACCTTGCTTGCGCAGCCGCCCTGGCGACCCGAATGGGTGCCTCGGATCACGGTGTCGTGTCCGGTGCGAAGACCTACACGCCCGGGGCTCACCGTCGAAGCCTCGTCTTCGAGGCGGAGGGCGTGAAATGGGTAGACGACTCCAAAGCGACCAATCCTCATGCAGCGATCGCCTCGGTCAGGTCCAACGAATCGGTCGTCCTGATCGCCGGAGGACTCGACAAGGGTTTGGATGTGTCTCCGCTTGCGCTCGAGCCGAATGTGCGAGTGCTGATCGGAATCGGCGAATCCGGGCCTGCGCTGGTTGAGGCGGCCGGCGAGCGAGGAGCCCTCGCCGAGACACTCGACGCCGCGGTGGCGATGGCGCGGCGTGTGGCGAAGCCGGGGGACACCGTCCTTCTCGCTCCGGGCTGTGCCAGCTTCGACCAGTTCGAGTCCTATTCGGAGCGGGGAGATCGCTTCACCGAGTTGGTCAGGGGGACGGCAGCGTGACTGGAAACGTGACTTCGATCACGGGCGCCCGGGAGGCGGCTCGCCTGCGAGACGAGACACAGCGCATCAACGTCCGCGCCGCCACCGCGCTTCTCGTGGTCGTTGTCGTCCTGATCGTCATCGGTTTGGGAGCAACTCAGTCCGCCTCGTCTCCAATGGCCCTGAGCCAAACCGAGGATCGGTTCTACTTCTTCAAGAGGCAACTCGTCGGCGTGGGTTTGGGAACAGTGCTACTCCTCGCCGCCGCGAGATTCCCCTACAGGTGGTACCGGAAGGTGGCCGTCCCGATGTTCCTGGCGACGGCGGCTCTCTTGGTGGCGGTGCTGATCTACGGCCTCGACAGCGGCGGCGCCAGGCGGTGGCTCCCGGTCGGGGGCTTCAGCTTTCAGCCTTCGGAGCTGGCCAAGATCAGCGTGGTGTTGGTTCTGGCCTATTTGCTAGAGCGGAAGCACAAACTCGTTCACAGGTTCTGGCACTTCATGGTCCCGGTTGCGGCAACCGTCGGCGTCGTAGCCCTGCTGGTGATGCGCGAGCCCGACCTGGGAACATCAATCATCATCGGCGCAGCCGCCATGGCCGTCATCATGGCCAGTGACGCGCCATTCAGGTACGTGGTGCTCATCGGCGTGGTGGCGATCCTCGCTGCTTCGCTGTTCGCATTCGACGGCGGGTATCGAGAGGATCGGCTGGCGTCGTTCGTCGACCCGTACGCAGACGCATCAGGTGACGGGTATCAACTGATCCAGGGGTATCAAGCACTGGGCAACGGGGGTCTGTTCGGGGTCGGCCTCGGGGCGAGCCGGGCGCGCTGGTTCTACCTGCCGAACGCACACACCGACTTCATATTCGCAATCATCGGAGAGGAGACCGGCCTCGTCGGAGGCCTGACGGTGATGGGCTTGTTCGCGGTGCTCGCGCTCGCGGGGTGGATGGTCGCGTCCCGCGCTCCGGACCGGTTCGGGAGAATGGTGGCGGCCGGTCTCACCACATGGCTGTCTTTCCAGGCTCTCGTCAACATCGGGGGTGTGCTTGGGGTCGTCCCCATCACAGGCATTTCACTTCCTTTCGTGTCCTTCGGCTCCACATCCCTGATCGTGTCGATGGCCAGCGTCGGCGTCCTGGTGAACATCGCCCAGAGCGGCGGCCAACCGTCTAGATGAGCTATCTCATCGCCGCCGCCGGCACGGGGGGGCACGTGTTTCCAGGGCTGGCGGTTGGAGAGGCTCTCGTGGATCTCGGGGTTCCGCGCACGGAGGTCCTCTTCGTTGGCGGGAATCGCTTGGAGTCGCGGGTTTACCCGGAGGAGGGATTCCCCTTTCTCCAAGTGGAGATAAGGGGGCTCAGCCGATCTCTCAGCTCCTCCAACCTCACCCTTCCTCTCGTCGTCTACCGAGCCCGTGAAGAGATCATTGGCGCCATCGAGAGTCGCTCGATCGGTGCAGCGATCGGCATGGGGGGCTACGTGACGCTGCCTACAGCTATGGCTGCGCGCAAGGCTCGCATCCCTTTCTTGATCGCCGAGCAGAACGCCCGCACCGGGCTCGCCAACCGTTTGGCCAGTCGCTGGGCCACGAGGGTGTTGGGCTCGTTTCCCCTGACCGAGGGGCTCGATGCAGAGTGGGTCGGCAACCCGGTACGTGAGCAGCTCTGGGGCTTCGACAAGTCGAAGCTCAGGGTGCAGGGGGCCCGGCGCTATGGCCACGACCCCTCCGTCCCGACATTGGGGGTGTTCGGCGGTTCGCTGGGCGCGCGAGCGGTCAACGAGGCCGTCGCCGCGTGCCTGGCGGAGTGGGATGGCCCGCCCATTCAGGTGGTCCACCTGACGGGCAGGGATCAATTCGACGAGTTCGCCTCCAGGCCCGCCCCGGACCGTGTCAAGTGGACGAGGGTTGCTTTCGAGGAGTCCATGGAGATGTTCTTCGCCGCCTGCGATCTCGTCGTGGCGCGCAGCGGAGGCTCGGTCGCGGAGATCACCGCCACGGGATGCCCGTCGATCCTCGTACCGGGCGGATTCGGATCCGCGGGCCATCAGGCGGAGAACGCCTCCCGGCTGCACGCCGCCGGGGCGGCGACTGTGATCCCTGAGCAGGTCATCGATCGTCTTTGCGGGGTCGTCAAGCGGCTGTTGTTCGATCCTGAGGCCCTCGCTGCAATGGCTTCTGCCGCCGGCCGGCTGGCCAAACCCGAAGCCGCTCACACTGTGGCATCCGCGTTGGTCGAGGCCTCGGGATGATCCCCTTCGATCGCATTCACATCGTTGGCATAGGAGGTGCAGGTATGAGCGCCATTGCCAAGATCCTCAACGGAAGCGGTCACACGGTCACCGGAACCGACCTCAGAGCCGGCCCGGGCATGGATGCCCTGTCGGACCTGGGCATCCATGTCGCGGTGGGTCACCATCCGGAGATGACGGCAGGCGCCGACCTCGTAGTTGCCTCGTCAGCCGTACCCGATTACGACGAGGAGCTCGCCGAAGCCGCCCGGACTGGCATCCCCACCTGGCGTCGGCCCGAGCTGCTCGAGGCAATCACCTCTGGAACCCCGACGATCGGGGCCACCGGGACCCATGGCAAGACGACCACCACGGCGATGCTCGTCACGGCGTTGCGGGCGTGTGGCAGGGATCCGTCGTTTGTGCTCGGAGGTGAGCTCACCGAGGCAGGGACCAATGGCCACCTCGGCAGTGACGAGCTCCTCGTTCTCGAGGCAGACGAGGCTTTTCGGACCTTCGAGAGCCTCCACCTGACCGGCCTCGTGGTGACCAATGTCGAGCCGGAGCACCTGAGTCATTTCGGGGGCGAGGAAGAACTGCTGGCGAGCTTCGTGCATGTGTCGCGATCGGTCGAAGGGCCGGTCCTGGCCTGTTCCGACGACGCCGGGTCGGCGTCTGTGGCTGTGCAGTCGGGTGCATCGACCTATGGAACGACCGAGTCGGCCGACTGGCGCCTGTCCGACCTCTCGGGTGACGCGAAAGGTTCCAGCTTCCGTCTCCGAGGCCCTGGTGCCGATGTTCCGGTCCGGGTCTCCCGACCTGGCCGGCACATAGCGCTGAACGCGGCCGGAGCCCTGGCGCTCCTCGGCGAACTTGGATTCGATTTGGCCGAAGCTGCGTCCGGGATGGAGGGATTTCGTGGAGTTGGACGCCGTTGGGAGCACAGGGGCACTGTCTCGGGCGTCGACCTCTACGACGACTACGCCCACCACCCCACCGAGGTGGCTGCCACGGTCGAGATGGCCTCTGCAGTAGCGGTTGGCCGCCTCTGGGCCGTCTTCCAGCCCCATCTCTACTCTCGGACGAAGCGATTCAGCTCAGAATTCGGTGGCGCGTTGGCGCGGGCGGATGTCGTCGTGGTCACGGATGTGTACGGAGCGAGGGAGGAGCCTGTCCCGGGGGTCACCGGCGAATTGGTGTCCGACGCTGCTCGGGAGCGCGGGGCCGAGGTTCATTACGTTCAGAGACGCTCCGATCTGGCTGAGTTCCTGGCAGAGCGGGTGGCGCCGGGGGACCTGGTGCTGAGCATGGGGGCAGGAGACATCACACTGCTGCACGCCGAATTGGCGCCGAGATTGGGGACGAGGACTTGAGTGCCATCGGAACGCTGGTGTCCTCTGGCCTCGTGGAGATGGAGTATCCCCTTGGGCCTCTCACGACCTACAAACTCGGGGGCCCGGCGAGGTTCTTCGCGGAGGTGGACGAGTTCGAGACTCTCGGGGTCATCGCCGGGTCCGGAGTCGCCGACGAGATGCCGGTCCTCGTCCTCGGGCGAGGGTCGAACCTCGTGGTCGCGGACTCGGGTTTCGCAGGCCTGGTGGTGAGACTCGGTGCGGGCTTCGCAACGGTGGCCTTTGACGAGGAGGCTGCGACGGTGACCGCCGGCAGCGCTGTGCCCCTGCCCAAGCTGGCCCGTTCCGTCGTGGATCGGGGTCTCACGGGGCTCGAGTTCTTCGTCGGGGTGCCAGGTTCGGTCGGGGGAGCGGTCCGTCAAAACGCGGGCTGCTTCGGAAACGAGACGCGTGAGCGGCTGATGTTTGCCGAAGTTGTCAGCCTGCGGAGTGGGGAGAATCTCCGGGCTTCTGCCGCCGATCTCGAGCTCTCGTATCGGCATTCCAATCTGGCCCCAACCGATGTCGTGACCCGTGCAGGTTTCCGTCTCGACGTGGGTGACACCGATTCCGCCAGGGCAGAGATGAGAAGGATCACCCGATGGCGTCGAGACAATCAACCGGGTGGGACGTTGAACGCAGGAAGCGTCTTCAAGAACCCCGAACACGTTTCGGCGGGCGAACTGATCGACTCGCTCGGTCTGAAGGGAATGTCGTCAGGAGACGTGCGGGTCTCGGAAAAGCATGCGAACTTCTTCGTGGCTGGCCCGGCAGCCACCTCTGCGGACATCGCACAACTGATCTCCCTCGTCAAAGACCGGGTCTTCGAAGAGACCGGGACCATCCTTGAGCCCGAAGTGCAACTCGTGGGATTCGATGATGGTGATTGACCCGAGGCTCGCCGAGCGTCGCCAGGCCGTAGCAGAGGAGAGGGCGAAGAGAAACGTCCGCCGACTCCTCAAGTATCTGATTGCACTCATCCTCGTGTCGGCCGTCGCATGGGTCGCGATGTCACCGTGGATGTCGATCAGGCAGGTCCGCAGCACCGGGATCGTTTCCAGCGATGCCCACGAGATCATGGTGGAGCAGGGACTGGTGGCCGGCACGCCCCTGATACTGGTCCGCTCTGGACAGGTCGAGGAAGCCCTGGAGGAGGATCCGTGGATCAGCGACGCCCGGGTCCATCTCAACTGGCCGGACGAGGCGGTGGTCAGGGTCATCGAGAGGACGCCGATCGCCTGGGTCCGAACCTCCGACGGGTGGACGCGCCGGGCGCTCGACGGCGTCGCACTCCCGTCTCCCCCCGGCCCCAGAGCGGGCATGGCATGGGTGGAGTTGCCGGGAATCCTCTCCGACCAGGCAGTTTCCTCACAATGGGTTCTCGGAGCCGTCGAGTTCGCCGCTGCACTCGGCCAGGACCACGGTGATGCCGTCGTGCGACTCCAGGGTGAAGAGCTGTGGGCCAGCATCGCCGGGTACGAGGTGAGATTGGGCCGACCAGTTGACATGGCC
>JBFFIL010000087.1:0-5941 GCA_041556535.1 Acidimicrobiia bacterium
ACCACCCACGCCCAGGACCAGGAGAGGGCCCGGGTGGCCTCGAAGATGACGGCGAAGAGAGCGCCCACCGCCACGAGTTGAGCGGCCGCGCGCAACGAGGACCAGAGGATCGCCCTCTCGACTCCAAGGCCGCGCCAGATGGAGATGGCGATGACCACGCCGATGAGAGCCAGGGAGGCGAGAGCCTCGAGCCATCCGATGTCTCCTGGCATGAGCGCCGATGGTGGCACGCGCCGAGCCCCCGCCCAACTCGGGCTACAGGTTGTCGATTGGTATCCTGTGGCGGCCATACGGCACCTATTCCGCGGTAGCTCAATTGGCAGAGCAGTGGACTGTTAATCCATTGGTTGTAGGTTCGAGTCCTACCCGCGGAGCCTTACATCTACCAGGCGTTTCTGCGCCTGACCTGGGACAACGCTACATCCTGCAGTCCTATGGCCGACCGGTGTAGCTTGCGACTGTCTCGCCGCTGCTGTTGAGAGCGGTGAGTTGGAGATCGATGGACGAGTACGCGTAGTCGTAGTCGAATATCGCGGTTGCATCGATGGGGCGCTGCCATGTTCGTTCGCCATCGACATTCATCACTACGACTGAGGTGTCAGGGGGTACGTACCAAACAACGCTGCGCCGGGATTCCCCACCACTGGCGGTCCAAGGGACCGCGATGGGCTCCCGTGGGACGAGCCCACCAGGCGCATTTGTCAGCTCGTCCAATGGGCGCTCGATACCGGTTGTGTCATCGCCAATCAACATGTAGCGGGTCTGTTTCGGACCGTTTTCTGTGTCGTAGTAGAAATTGTTGTAGGCAACCAGCGCGTCGATCCCTTGTGGGGTGGTGCCAAGGACGGTGACTCTGACGATCTCATCGCCTGGATAGAACTCCGCCCGTCTGAGAATCCGTGCCACGTCGGTGATGGGAATCAGTGTGACCTCCTCACCGAGGTCGCTGGTGTCGAACCGAGGTTCTGGAGACTGCGCTCCTATGACCACCGTCGGCTGGGTAGCGAGAAGTTGTTCACCGTCGACAACGTAGGCCTGGCCGCGTTCGTCGGATGATCTGATCTCATCCATCTGCGGTGTCGAGGTCCCATAGACCCGGATGACCTGTCCGGTTTCGTCCTTGTAGCGGATCAACACCGAATCAATCGAGCTGGGATCCACTTGAGGTAGGTCTGTGTCAACGGGACTGGGATTGTCAGGATCGAAAGCAACCGTTTCGACTTCGTAGGAACCGTCCGACATTCGGACAATGATTTCGCCTTCCGAAGCTCCTGGCACCATGGCCAGCCCAACCTTGGTGCCGCCAGTTTCGGACCGGCTCAGATCCACACCGTGCCCGGCTTCGACGATGACATGGTTGCCATCTGGTGTCACGGTCGTGGCCACAACGACGAGTTCCGGGCTGTCAGCAAGTTGTATACGAACCCAGGTCACGCCATCAGGAAATTCAATAGCCCAGGGGTCATCTATGTCCTGCCAACCGAGAACACTTGTGGCGAAGTCTTGGGCAAGTTCGCTTGGAGTGTCGTTTCGGGGCGTTTCTGGCCAAAGGTGGTCGGCTCCCAAGGGCACGGGAGGCGCGTCTGTGGTCATGATTGCTGTGGTGTCGGTTAACTCTGGAGAGGCAACTTCTGGCTGTGAAGTCAGCGGCGCCTGGCGATCCCATGGTTGGGTGAGTGCGCCGACAAGAAGGGCAGTCAGCAGAACGGCAACAAAGGCGAGGGGCATCACCGACGGCCGAGGCAATCGAGAATGCCTGATAGGCCCAATCTGAAACGCTCGATCGCGCACTTCTTCCAGTGTGAGTTGAGGTGCAGCCTCGTCGAACAGATCAGCTAGATCATCACGCAGCGACTCAGATCTCAACATGCACCCCCAAGACTCGACGCAACTTCTCTAACCCGCGTTCCAGATGCCTTTGAATGGTTGATGTGGACAGACCTAGAAAGTCCGCTGTCTCCTGGTGAGTCCATCCAAGGCCATGCACAAGGACCACAACAGTCCGCTGCCGGTTAGAGAGGTCGGAAAGGGCGGAAGGCAGTTTCGGTTCAAAGGAAGAGTGTTCCGATCCGTGTCTAGAGAAGTCGATGGGCTCGACTCTCCTGGTCGTACGTACGCCAACGCGGTAGCCAACCCGATAAACATATCCAGCAGGATTCTCCATCACACTGATCCGGTCCCAATGCTCCCACGCATACGCAAGAGCCTCTGCAGCCGCTTCACGACCCACTTCAAAACCAAACCTCGCCGACAAAGCGAAACGAACTGGCCGCTCCGAACCAGTGAAGAACTCCTCAAAACCCGACAGTTTGATCCGTCCGTCCAACTCCTACCTTTCCCTCATAAGCTAAGGCAGAACCCCTGCGATCTACATGACACGAGTTTGGGCGACGCCACCAGCCGAACCCAGAAGGGCAACCATATCCCAGGCTGTATCGTTCATTCGAAGGCGGCTCAGGAACGGCACTCCGTTGGCGGCCTTGGATAGCTTGAACGGCGGCATGAGCGCTTACGAGTCCTTCCTCCCCGGAACTTCCTGCCTAAGCAGCCAGTCCGAGTCTCCCTTTACTCCTCTTCACTCGGTTGCTGGTCGTCCTCGCTTGGTCCAGTAACACTGACGTTTCGGAAGAGGCGGCGGATTCGCGTTTAGCGTGGCTGTCAGTGGTGGAGGAGGGGTTCTGTTGACAAGTGCACATCGTGCTGGGCGGAGAGCTCCCGTACGCTACGTTTGGAAATGCCGACAACTATCCCTCCTGCTACCACGCCCGACGGGATTGTGTTCTGATATCAGCGCGATCTGTATCAGCACATCTTGGATTCGGAGGATTTGGAACGGCCGGATCGAAGTAAGTCGTTCCGTGGTCTTGTGACTCTCCCGAATTGGGATCATCAGGTCGGGGTAGTTGGCGACTGTTTGGCGAAGCGCCGCCCGCGGATGACAAAAGGCCAGGTAACAGAACGGCTCTGATTTGAGCAGCAAGGACCTGTCAATCCATTGGTTGTAGGTTCGAGTCCTACCCGCGGAGCACTCGATGGGGCCTTGCGCGGCGTCAAGGGGCAGAGACCGCCGAAGCTCGACATCGTCGACGACCGCGCCGCCGACCTGGCCAACCCGGCCGAGTCCTGGGTCCGGGCGGCAATTCGATCTGAGTTCGAGCCTCGAGAACGTGCGGGTGCGCGACTCTGCTTGGATCAGGTCGGTTCGAACGCTGATGGGAGCATCGCGTGAACAGCGTTCCAGGAGAGTATGCGCTCGGAGTCGTACTACGAGCTGCTCTTTGGGGGAGTATCTGGCGTCCGTTTCGGGTTGATTCATAACCGACTGCACAGGTGGCATATGGGTCGCATCAGGAAGCTCGCTTTGACGCTGGCGGTAGCCGCCGTGGCCACGGCCGGGTGTGTCGGCTCAGAGGCGACCACCACGTCGACGTCCCTCCCTGGAGGGAGCGTGCTCCCGGACTCGCCCACGACCACGGGAACGACCGGTTCGACGTCGACCATATCGGGACGGAATGGCGACGGTGCAACCGACACGACAACTTCATCGCTGGCTGTGTCCACGACGACCAGTAGCTCGGTTCCCGCCACCTCTCCTTCGACGCCAGCCACGCCACCAACAACTCAGAAGCCGACAACGACGACAACCACAACAGGTCCTGGCACGACTACGACCCCGCCCTCACCACCACCGCCGATGTCCGCTTCGGTGAACATAGGCGACAACTTCTTCTCCCAGTCCAGCGTCACCGTCGCCGTGGGTGGCACCGTCACGTGGACTTGGACCGGAGCCAACATGCATTCAACGACATCGACCGGTAACTGGGACTCTGGAGTGATGGCAAGCGGGGCCTTCCCCCGTACATTCAGCAGCGCTGGAACCTTCGACTACTTCTGCTCAGTTCACCCTTTCATGACTGGATCGGTGACCGTCGTCTCCCCATGACGGCTCACGGCCAGGGCGCGGCCCCCGGTCGCCATCGGGCCAAGTCGAGTAATCGGTCTGTAGTCGACTCGCGAGTTGTGGGTTCTGCCATACCGCTCGGAGTCGAGCTCCGGGAGTTTGAGGAGGGCGGGGCCGGACTCCTCCTATCGAGGACGTAAGCTTCGCATCCAGATGGAACTCAACGCCAGTGATGCGCTGTGGGCTGCCGGGATCCTCGCCGGGGCGATCATCCTCCAGTTCGGCAGGCGATTCGCCATCAACAGGATCTTCGGTCGGCTCGGCCGCGAGGACCGGGGACGGGTGATCGCGCTTCAAGAGATCACACAAACCGGCCTCCGGTGGGTCATCTGGCTCACAGCGGTCTTGGTGGCCCTGTCCACACTGGGCGTTGACGTGGGTGCGCTCATCGCGCTCTTTGGAGTGGCCGGTCTTGCGATCTCGTTCGGGGCACAGTCGTTCATCAAAGACTTGATCTCTTACGTCGTGTTCGTCTTCGCCGACAACTTCCGGATCGATGAGGACGTCCTCATGGACGGAAGACGGGGCCGCATAGTGAAATTCGAGATGGGCAGTGTCGTTTTGGAGTGTGCCGGGGACGACGGCTCCCCGCACCTGGTCTACGTCCCCTACAGCCAGATCGCGACAGTGGAGAACTACACCCGACCTCTGGACCAGGCCTGACACAGCCGACGTTCGGCCCATTCTCCGCCTGTCTGACGGTCTAGCCTTCCGCTCCGCGCTCGAGATCTGTCGGGAGGTGAGATGCAATGGCGAAGGTGAACGACATCGACCAGGAGGCCCTTTTCGCGTTCAGGGATCAAGTCGAGGAGGATGCGACGAAGGCGGACCGCTGGCCGACCGTGGTCGCGCACTGGGACGGCGGGTCGGCCTCACGCATAGAGTTCGAAGACAAGACGGCACACATCGGCGGAGAAGACGAGCTGAATCCGATGCAATTCGTTCTGGCCGCACTGGCTGCGTGTGACGTCGACCTGGTCGCGATGCACGCCTCGATGATGGGTCTAGAGGTGAGGAGTCTCCGGGTAGAGGCGTCGGGGCACTTCAACGTCCAGTCCTACATCGGGCTGAGGGGCCGGCCCGGGCCCGGATACGACGAGATCGCGTACAAGGTGGTCTTGGACGCCCCGGAGGCAACACCGGCCCAGCGCGAAGAACTCTCCCGCCTGTGCAGGGAGGGCTCGCCGGTTGGCGACACTCTCGAACGTAACGTCTCGATGACACTCGAATTCGCATAGGGCCGTCCCCTGGTTCTCTGAGCGGTGAAAGCCTGGCCGCGGAACGCGACGAATGCGAGAGCGGCGACCAGAGCCGCTGCGGGAGACGACCCACACCGGACGGACAAGTGGCCAGCCTCTCCAAGCTTGGTTCCAGTGAACCCGCCGCGATGCGGGGTAGGGGAGGAAGTCCCCTTCGCGACTCAATCGTCGTGATCCTCCGCCACTCCTGCGGATCATCGCGGCGACGTGGCGTCTTCCAACACCGCCACCACCCTTACAGCACGCTTAAGGAACCTTTAGGGCTGGTTGTGGGTCACTTAACGCCAGCTGCCCGATCGTGGACCCCAGCCGGCTCCAAGCCGGAATCCGAGAGTGGAGGAAGCCAATGAGGAGGAGTGTTCTCCTGCTTGCCATCGTCGGGCTGTTGGTCGGGGTGCTGGCCGCTCCGGCCCTGGGTCGGGGTGAGCGAAACCCGCACGACCAGCCGGTGGTGTACGTCACGTCGCAGGGACTGGCCTACGACTCGCTAGCGCTGACACCGATTCCGATCGTCGACGGCGCCCCCTATCAGAAACTGGAAGCCGACGGGCCGACAGGCCTCCAGACCGAGTTCGGCCCCGGGGACCCGGGATACGCGGGCGGTCGCTGGTGGCTCGACCTGAACGGCAACAGCCAGATGGATGAGGGGGAGACGTTCATGTGCCCCCTTTTGGGCCCTGGATTCACCCCGTAGGGAACTGAGGAGGGTCGGCCTAGGGCC
>JBFFIL010000088.1:0-5938 GCA_041556535.1 Acidimicrobiia bacterium
AGGGCGATCCTCCGACACCAGCCGACCGCGCGGCCATCGAGACGAGCCCTGTCCGTTGCCTGGACGCGGAGGCGTCCGAACTGATGATCGAGGCGATAGATCGTGCTCGTTCCGAGAAGGACACTCTGGGCGGCGTTTTGGAGGTCCTCGCTTACGGGGTCCCCCCCGGCATCGGGTCCCACGTTCACCACGATCGGCGTCTCGATGCGATCCTCGCAGGCGCGATGATGTCGGTGCCGGCGATAAAGGGAGTGGAGATCGGCGACGGGTTCGCAGTGGCAGCCATGGCCGGGTCGGTGGCCCACGACGAGATAGTCAGAGTGGAAGGTGCTCTGGGCAGGCGGTCGAACAGGGCCGGCGGTATAGAAGGGGGGATCAGCAACGGGCAGCCCATCACGGTCCGCGCGGCGATGAAGCCCCTGCCGACCCTGATGAGCCCCCTCAAGACGGTCGACATGACCACTGGTGAGGAGGCCAAGGCCGTTCGGGAGAGATCGGACGTCTGCGCGGTCCCGGCAGCAGCGGTCGTGGGTGAGCAGATGGTTGCCATCGGCCTGGCGCAAGAGTTCCAGCGCAAATTCGGCGGCGACACCGTGGCGGAGCTCTCCTCTGCGATCCAGCGCTATCGGGAGGAGACCGACGGGCGGATAACGCCGTGACTCTTTGGCTGGTCGGATTGATGGGGTCTGGAAAGACTTCCGCCGGCGCTCGAGCCGCTTCGAGTCTGGGAGTCGATTTCTACGACACCGATCATCTCGTGGCAGAGCGCATGGGATGCTCCATCGCCCAAATGTGGGGAGAGTTGGGAGAGGCGGCGTTTCGCGACCTGGAGAGAGTCGTCACCTCCGCTGTCGCAGGACGGGTCGGCATCGTCGCCACCGGTGGGGGAGTCGTGCTGGACGACGAGAACCGCGCTGTCATGACCGGTTCGGGGCGGGTGATCTGGCTGAGGGCCGACCCCAGCGTTTTGGCTGACCGCATCGGGCCCTCGCCTGACCGCCCCCTCATCGCGGAGACGGGTACCGAAGCAGCGCTGGCCGAGCAACTCGTCGAGCGCGGCCCGTTGTACGCCCAAGTGGCGTCGTTCGACATCGATACCAACGATCTCGATGTGCTGGAAGTATCCGACTTGATCGAGGCGGTATGGAACGCATAGATGTCGCCGGCATCACCGAGGTGATCGTCGACCGCGGGCTGCCGGATCCGGTGCTGCCGGAGAGGAAGGGGAGGCAGCGGGCGGCGATCCTCACCCAACCGGGCCCCATCCACCGTGCTACGGAGTTTGCCTCGGCGATCGAGTCGCGGGGTGTCACGGCCGAGGTGATCCAGCTTCCCGACCGGGACGAGGCCAAGACCCTCGATACTGCGTCGACGGTCTACGAGGCACTCGCCAGACTGGGGCTCGCCCGGGACGACACCGTTGTGGGGGTCGGTGGGGGCTCCGTCACCGACCTCTCGGGTTTCGTGGCCGGCACCTGGTTGCGAGGTGTCGAGTCGGTGAACGTCCCGACCACGCTGTTGGGAGCGGTCGATGCGGCCATCGGGGGCAAGACCGGGGTCAACTCGTCCGGGAAGAACATGGTCGGCGTGATCTGGCACCCGTCTCGGGTGATAGTCGATCTCCGGACCCTGGCGGAGCTTCCTGCGTCCCTGCGGCGCGACGGGCTCGCCGAGGCCCTCAAGACCGGGCTGGTCGCCGATCCATCGTTAGCGGACCTTGTTGCCAGCGGCGGCTTGGACGCTCCCATGCGCGAGGTGGTGGTCTCCAGTCTGCGAGCGAAATCCCGGATCGTCAGTGAGGACGAGGCCGACCACGGCAGACGCGCCATTCTCAACTTCGGTCACACCATCGGCCACGCCATCGAGTTCGCCTCGTCGATCTCTCATGGAGAAGCTGTGGGTCTGGGGATGATCGCCGCGGCCTTCGTGTCCGAGAAGCGACTCGGCTTCCCCGATGCGGCTCGCGTCGTCGGCGCCGTCGCGAATCTCGGCCTTCCCACCCAGTTGTCAGGCTTGGAGGTGGCGAGGGTGACCGAGTTGCTGCGCATGGACAAGAAGAGGGATGAAGGCGGCCAGCGCATGGTGCTCTTGAGAGAGGTCGGAGCCCCCGTGATCGAGCACGTCGACCCTTCGGATGTCGAGGTGGGTCTGGCCTCGATTGGCTTGGGAGTTCTGTAGCGTCTCCACCTCCATGATCAGCACCAACGATGTGAGGCCCGGGATGGCGCTCGAGCTCGATGACGGGCTGTTCTCGATTGTGGAGTACCAGCACGTCAAGCCGGGCAAGGGCAAGGCGTTCGTCCGGATGAAGTTGAAGAAGATCGAGACCGGACAGGTGCTCGACCGGACTTTCCGCGCCGATGAGAACGTGCAGCGCGCCATCATCGACCGCAGCGACCACCAATTCCTCTACTGGGACGACCTCGGCTCGCATTTCATGAATCTCGACGACTACGGCCAGATCGTGCTGTCGCCGGCTGACGTAGGTGAAGCCGCCCGGTTCCTCGTAGAAGGGATGAAGGTGAGCCTCTCGATGTACGAAGGCACGGCGATCGGTGTCGAGCTTCCCACTTCGGTCGAGCTCGAGGTGATCTATGCCGAGCCGGCCGTGAAGGGCGACACGAGAACGAGCGCGACCAAAACCGTTCAATTGGAGACGGGGATCGAGGTCCAAGTCCCCCTGTTCGTCGAGCAGGGCGACAAGGTCAAGGTCGACACCAGGACAGGGGAGTACCTGACCAGGGTATGACCAAGGAAGGCCGCGAGCCACGCGATGTCGCTCTCGAGCATCTCTACGCCCACGAGTCCCTGGCCCAGGACAGTGCACTGCCGGCGGGGAGGGCAGGCAAGATCATCGCAGGCGTGCTTGCCGGGCTGGAAGGGTTTGACGAAGCCATCGAAGACGTCTCGGAGCGCTGGAGTGTCGCCCGCATGCCGTTGGTGGACCGAAACGTCCTGAGAATCGCGGTCTACGAGTTACACAACGAGCCAGACACCCCGGCGGCAGTGATCGTCTCCGAGGCGGTGCGCCTCGCCCAGACCTACTCGACGGAGCGGTCGGCATCTTTTGTTAACGGGGTGCTGGCCACTCTGGCGAAGACCATTCGCGGCGAATGAGCTAGACCATCCCGCCGGTCCCGGTTATGGTCCCGTCAGCCTTTAAGGACGGTCCAGTGAGGCCGGGAAGGAGACCGATGCAGCGAGCTGAGGCTCAGGCGTGCCCCAGGTGATGAGTGCCCAGGACATGCGCCGGGCGATCCGCCGCATCTCCCACGAGATCATCGAGACCCATCGTGGCGCCGACGACTTGCTCGTCGTTGGGATCCACACCCGAGGGGTTTTCCTGGCCCGCGAGTTGGCGGCCACGATCGGCGAGTTCGAGAACTGTGACGTCGATGTGGGAACTCTCGACATCGGCCTCTACCGGGATGACCGTGAGCTCCGGCCCGACATAGAGCCGAAGACGACGGAGATCGGCGTGGACCTGAGCGCCCGCCACGTGATCATCGTCGACGACGTGCTTTATACCGGCCGCACAGTTCGAGCGGCTCTAGACGCCCTCACCGACATCGGAAGGGCGCTGACCATGGAACTCGCCGTGCTGGTGGACAGGGGTCATCGCGAGCTTCCGATTCGCGCCGATTACGTCGGCAAAAACCTGCCGACTGCCCGCGACGAAGTGGTCCGGGTCCGCATCGCCGACGTGGACGGCGAGGAAGGTGTCTGGATCGAGAGGACCGAGGCAGCTTGAGGTCTCTCATCACTCTCGATGCCCTGAGCGCGCAAGACATCTCCTCTTTGGTAGCGCGAGCGGCGAGCGCTGCGTACCGGGGTGACGAGCTCTCGGGCAAGGCGGTCGCTCTCATGTTCTTCGAGCCATCGACCCGGACCCGGCTGTCATTCGAGCTGGCTGCACGTCGCCTGGGCGCCGACGTGCTGGTCTTCCACACCGAGACGTCATCCGCCTCGAAAGGGGAATCGCTGCAGGACACGGTTCAAACCGTGTCGGCGATCGGAGCAGACATCCTCGTCGTGAGGCACTCCTCGGAAGGCGTACCTGAACAGGTCCAAGAGTGGACAGGCAAGCCTGTCGTCAATGCTGGTGACGGATCCCGGGCCCACCCCACCCAGGCGCTACTCGATGCCGTCACGCTGACCAAGCACTTCGGGAGCGTCGACGGGTTGAGGATGGGAATCGTTGGAGATGTGGCCCATAGTCGGGTGGCGGCCAGCCTCCTTCGAGCGATGCCGGCACTAGGTGTCGACGTGGTCCTGATTGGGCCCGATGACCTGCTTCCCCCGCAATCCCGGGCGGCGAAGACATCCGATCTGGATCGGATCCTCCCGGCACTCGATGTCGTGTACCTGCTCCGGGTGCAAACGGAGCGGGGCGCGGTCCCGGGTGGCGACTACCAGGAGCACTTCCAGATGAGCAACGAGCGCGTGGCCGCCATGAAGGCCGGCGCCGTCGTCATGCACCCCGGCCCGATCAATCGAGGTGTGGAGATTGCCGGGGACGTCGCCGATGGCCCCCGGTCGATGATCCTTGCCCAGGTGGCCAACGGCGTGCCCACCAGAATGGCGGTGCTGGATGCCGTCGGGAAGGACGACGGGTGATCCTGATCAAGGGCGGAGAGGCCTTGAGATCGGGCGGCTGGGCTCGCGTGGACGTTCTGGTGGAAGGCGCTTCGGTGTCCGACGTCGCCCCCAATCTCTCGGTGCCCGAGGCAACCCTCGTCGATGCCACAGGCATGTTCGTCGGCCCTGGTCTGGTCGATCTCCATGCCCACCTACGTGAGCCCGGCCAGACCTGGAAGGAGGACATCGAGTCCGGTTCCAGGGCTGCAGCCGCGGGCGGATTCACGGCGATGGTCGCGATGCCAAACACAGACCCGCCTCTGGACAGCGCTGCCGCTTTGGCAGAAGTGGTGAGTCGGGGCCGGGAGGTCGGTCTGGCAGAGGTTTCAGGCGCAGGGACCGTGACCCGCGGTCGAGCAGGCACCGCAACCTCCGATCTCGACGGGCTCTACCGCGCCGGGGCGCGCCTGTTCACCGACGACGGCGACACCGTCGCCGACGAGCGTGTGCTCGCGGAAGCCATGAGCAGGCTTGCACGGCTTCCCGGCGCTGTCCTCGCCCAGCACGCGGAGGACCCTTCGATGACTGTGGGCGGGCACATGCATCTCGGCGAAATGGCCGCTCGCCACGGAATTGGAGGGTTGCCGGCCGAGGCTGAGGTCTCCATCGTGGAGCGAGATCTGGGGTTGGTCGCGGTGTCCGGAGTGCCCTATCACTGCCAGCACGTTTCGTCGTCGGGAACGCTCGACCTGCTCCGAGAAGCCAAGGCGCGCGGGATGAATGTCACCGCCGAGGTCACTCCACACCACCTGACGTTCGACGACAGGTCGCTCGACGTCCTGGATCCCGACTTCAAGATGTACCCGCCCATTCGGTCGGAGTCCGATCGGGCGTCCCTGCGCAGGGCGCTGATCGATCGAACGATCGACATCGTTGCCACCGATCACGCGCCCCATTCCGGGATCGAGAAGGCTGTTGCCTTCGAGGACGCTCCGAGGGGAGTGATAGGGCTAGAGACCGCTGCCTCGGCCGTGTGGGAGGTCGTGGAGGACCCAAGGCTGCTCTTCGAGGTGATGAGCACGGTCCCGGCCCGGTTGGGAGCATTCAAGGGCCAAGGCCGACCGGTCGAGCCCGGAGCGCCTGCCAATCTCGTCGTGTTCGATCCGGGGTCCTCTTGGGTTCCCCGGTCATTCCTGTCGAAATCGTCCAACAGCCCGTACAAGGGTCGCAAGATGAAAGGAAGAGTCATCACAACCATCTACGCCGGGCGCGTGACCCATTCAGAGGAGAGTGGCGGGTGAAGCCGGCGATCCTCGCAACGGCTGACGGAGAGATCTTCCGTGGCCGCTCGGTCGGAGCC
>JBFFIL010000089.1:0-5931 GCA_041556535.1 Acidimicrobiia bacterium
CGAGAATTCGATCGAGCCGAGCTCTTGGTACGGACCGGGTATCTCAGCCCAGGCGAACATCGTGGCGGCGGGCTTTTCCAGCTTCCATCCGCCCCTGGCCAGTGCATCCACCAGCGTGTCCCGACGCGTCTTGTAGATCTCGCGAGTCTCGGCGACGAACTGGTCGCCGTCGTTCAGCGCCTCGACAGCGGCGAGTTGGATTGGTTGGAAAGTCCCGTAGTCGAGGTATGACTTCATCTTGGCGAGCGCCTCGACCACTGCCTGGTTCCCGGAGACGAACCCCACCCGCCAACCGGCCATCGAGTGACCCTTCGTCAGAGAGTAGATCTCCACGGCCACACTCTTCGCGCCTGGGACCTCGAGGATCGAAGGTGGTACGTAGCCGTCGAAGGCGATGTCCGCATAGGCGAAGTCATGGACGATCACCACGTGGTTCTCGCGAGCGAAGTCAACGAGGCGTGAGAAGAACTCGATGTCGACCGTCTTGGTCGTCGGATTGTGAGGAAAACTCACAATGATGACTCGGGGCCTGGGCCATGAGTTGCGGAACATCCGGTCGACCACCTCGAAGTAGTCATCCGATGAGCCGACGGGAGCTCGCCGAACCTCGGCGCCCGCTATCACCGGGGCATAGATGTGGATCGGGTAAGACGGCTCCGGCACGATCGCCGCGTCCCCTGGCTGCACCAGGACCCACATGAGATGGGCAAGGCCTTCCTTTGCCCCGATCGTCGAGATGACCTCGGTTTCGGGATCGAGCGTGACCCCGAACCTCCTCTGATACCGGTCGGCCATCGCGATGCGAAGCGGCTCCACTCCCCTGGATACCGAGTAGCGATGATTTGCCGGTGCTGCCGCCTCGCGCACAAGGGTCTCTACCGCTGATTCGGGGGAAGGGAGGTCCGGGTTCCCGAAGCCCAGGTCGATCACGTCGACACCGGACCGCCGCACCTCTGCCTTTCTCCGATTGACCTCGGCGAAGGCGTAAGGAGGTAGCGACGCGATCCTGCGGAACTCCATGGGCTGTCGCGACAAGCTAGAAGCACGGGCGTGTCGCGCCCGGTAACACGGGTTGACTATCCAGACAACCTGTCGATGATGGCGCCGATCCGCCGAGGGAGGACCGACCTCGAGATCCCGACCACCTCCCGGATCATCCCGAGCAGGTCTCCGGGACCGTCCCAGTGCTCCTCGACGATTTCCGGCCCGGCCCGGTCGATGAGCGAATCGATCGCGAACATCACGATCAGCACGTCGTCGGCCCAGCCGATCACCGGGATCATCTCCGGGATCAGGTCAATGGGGCTCATCACGTAGACGCCGGCGAGGCCAAGTGTGATCTTGGCCCTCCGGGGGACGCGCGGGTCCATGATCAACCGCCCGATCAGCTTGACGAGATTGGGGAGCATGAGTGCGGCGTCCGTGGCAAGGCTCTTCGCCTGCATCGAGTCCCCTCCTGGCACGAGGACCTCGTCTGGCCGAACTCGGACTGTTTCGTCGGTCATTCCACCTCGATCTTATGACGGCGGACCCGGGTGCGGTCTTGATCGCCTTCGCGTGCTCCCGCCATCTCGTCGATCACGGCCTCGAGGGCTTTCAGCCCTTCGATGAGCGCCTGCACCAGGTGCACAGCAGCTCGCCGGCCCGCCCGTCTCAAAGCGGCCGCGGTTGGCGACTTCGGGCTCACAGCGTGTCTCCGGGACTGCCGAAAGAGACTCTCAAGGTGTTCCCTTCGAGTCTTGCCCTGGTCACCTCTCGTCGAAGCAACGCATCGGGAAGGACAAACGACCGCTGATATGGGCCCAACCGAACCAGCAGCTCATTGCCCACACGAGATATGTCGAGGTCGGCCCGGTCAGCCAGCGGGATGTCCAACTCCATCGTCACGGCGTCCGGGGTCTCGACGATTCGGAAGGGGCTCTTGGCCTCGAAACCGAGAATCGGATCGGTGCTGCCGTACAGTTCGGCAGCCATCAGCCGGAGCCGGTCGAAGCCCACCATCTCGTCGTCGAAGAGACGCAGCCGCAGCCGGGGAACATCACCAAACGCCTCGTCGATGGTATCCAGGTGACCCTTCTGAATCGCCCGCCACCGCTCGAAATAAGGGTCGGCGACCAGGTCCGGAAGCACTCTGTTCACGATGACCCCGTCCACTCCATACCCGAAGAGGCCGAGGTAGCTGTATGTGCGCCTGGCCTCGTCTATGACCATCTTCTCCGGGTTGACGACCAGGCGGGCCGCCGTGACGTCTGTCGCACCGATCAACTCCTTCACGCCCTCGATGGACTCGAAGACGGACTGCGCCGCGCCGAATACCTCGTCTTCAGGAATCGGAAGGTCGGTGATCCGGGTCAAGATCGGCCTCGCCGCCTTCATGATCTTGCGCTCGGTCGGCATGACCTTCTCGAAGTACCACGACAAGACCTCTGGTAGTGACAGAAGCCTCATCGTCTCGGCGGTCGGTGCGCAATCGACCACGATCACGTCGTAGTCGCCCGACCTCGCGTGTCTGTTCACCTCGAGCAGCGCGAACAGCTCGTCCATCCCGGGAAGGACGAGAAACTCCTCGGCCTCGATGCCTGCCGCACCTCCCCAGTCGAGAACATCCATCAGCTGGCGGCGAATCGAGCCCCAGTATCGGTCCAGTTGCCGCTGGGTGTCTATCTGCTGGCCGTCGAGACCGTCGGCGACCCGTCCGGACTCCGCCCCGAGCGGAATTCCGAGGGCATCGGAGAGTGAGTGGGCCGGGTCTGTGGATGTGACCAGCGTGCGGTGCCCGCGGTCGGCTGAGGCTATGGCGGTCGACGCCGCGACCGTTGTCTTCCCCACCCCACCCTTGCCTGTGACGAGGACGATCCGCATGGCGCTAGGCGCCCTGATGTACCCGTTTGCGGAGCCCGCGGAGAGCCGTCGTGACGATCTGCTTTTCGGCCTGGCGCCTCAGGAAACCCGGGATCGTGAAGTTCGGCTCGACGCTGAGCGCGTAGATGACCTCCGTCGCGCCGTCGACCGGCGTGAAGCGGTACGAGCCCTCGAGCATTCTCAGGTCGTCGCTCTGCTCCGCCACCCAACTGAGCATGTTTGGGCGATCATGGGTGTACCTGAGGACATACTCGATCTCCTTGACGAAGGCGGCGAGCACGAAGCGAGCCCGATCGACCCTCCCCTCGGCGTCTCTTTCCAGGATTTGGACTTCCTTGACGGCGCTGGCCCACTCGGGATAGGAACCGACATCGGCCGCGATGTCATAGAGAATCTCGGGAGTCGCGTCGATCTCCAGGGTCTGGAATGTCTCTTCGGCCATCCGGATGGTCCCTCCGACCGCGGAGGCTACCTAATCCTCGTTGGTCTAACCACACCGTCGGCCAAACGCAGGAACCGACCAGTCGCCCTGAAGTATCCGGCGTTCATGCAGGTAGTTCGTCCGATCCTCCAAGCCGTGGCTTTCGGCTGGTGGACGTCTCCGTACAGGTGATAGGAGGGCTGGTGCTCTCGAACGTACTCGAGCACCGGGCCCGACCCACGCTCGCTCCTACCGGTGATGACATCGTGCCGGAGAGAGTGAATGGCCGGCGGGACATGGGTGCAAAGGATGTCGACCGGTCCGAGGTCGGTCAGGAGGGCGGCCATCTCTTCATCCGTCGCCTCCCCGCGCGCTTTCACCGGTGTCGGCACCCCGCCGCCAACGAGACCGACACGAGCGCCCTGCACCTCGATGACCTCGCCGTGGGCATAGGTGAAGGACTCCGGCAGCGAGGCCGCCAGCATCTCCGGGTGATCGACGTTGCCATGGATCACCCATCCCTCACCGCGGGCGAGAACCTCCGCCGCCTCGGCGTACTGGTCGGCGATCGCCTCCCCGATCGCCCTTCTCACCTCATCGACCCTGTTGCCCACGTGCTCCGACCAGAGGGCCCGCATCCTCTCGTAGTCGCCCGCTGCCCGCGCTCTCCCCGCATCGCGTGCGAAGTCCATTCCGAGCACATCGGCCAGCGCCCCCTCTCCCGTCCGGTAGTCGCTCAGGTTGGCCAGGTCGCCCAGGACGATGACGGAGTCTCCCTCATCCAGGACCTTGCGCAGTGGTGCGAAGGCGCCGTGGACATCCGAGACGAAAGCGGTCAAAGTCGTTCTCGGCTCGTCGCGAAACGCACCCAGACCACGGCGACCGTCGCAGCGCCGACTGCGATGAGTGCCGACACCTGCCAACCAAAGCCGAGAGGGGAGAACTCCGCCGACAGACCTCCCATCCCGAACCCGGACAGACCGGCGACCACGATCCGGCCGATTGGGCCCGAGCGATCCCCCCGGTCAGCACTCTCCCGACCGAGGTTCTCTGCCAACGCGCTCCCGAAGAGCAGAACCAACAAACCGACGATCCCGACGGCGAGCGCTACTGCGTACACCTTGACCATGAGTGTTCGAGGGTACCGCCGACACGAGCTGCAGCGGCTACTTCATGAGACCCGTCTCTCGTTCCGTATCAGCCGAAGATCGGGTACCAGGCCTGCTTCGGACAGGTTGTGAATCGCCTCGGCTTGAGCATCCGTTAGATCGACCGGCCGATCGCCCACCAGGAACGTGACGACACAGTCGTCACAGGCGCTGGTGCCCCGCATTGCGCAGTCATCACAATCAATCAGCATCTCGACCTCCTCAGGAGAAGGTATCGCAGGGGTGTGACACGTTTCGCCTTGCCATTAGTGTGATGACGAATCGTGAGCCGGGTCTCCCCCCATTAGTACCGTCGCCGGTCTGGCGCTCGTCGCTTTCCTCCTGCTGGTAAACGCCTTCTTCGTTGCCGGCGAGTTCTCCCTCGTAACGGTCGAGAGGAGCCGCGTCTCGCGACTTGCCGAAGAAGGCAACCGGCGAGCGCGCCGAATACTCGTGGGGCTGAGCCGTCTCTCGTTCCATCTCTCCGGGGCACAGCTGGGCATAACCGTGTCATCGCTGATTCTCGGCCTCGTCGCGGAACAGACTCTCGGCCCTTTGGTGGAACCGATCCTCGACTGGGCCGGTATCTCCAACGAGCTGCTGCCCGCTTTGACGATCGGAGCTGCGCTGGCCATCGGGACATCGCTTCAGCTCGTCTTTGGCGAATTGGTCCCCAAGAACCTGGCAATCACCTTTCCGTTCCCCACGGCCAATCGTGTTGGGATACCGATGCTGGTGGTGAACGACCTCCTCTCCCCCATCATCCGGTTCCTCAATTCCGCTGCCAATAGGACCGTCCGCCTGCTGGGGATCGAGCCGCGCGAGGAGCTTGCGGGAGTGAGATCGATCGAAGAGCTCGAACTGATCATCCGCGCATCAGGAGAGGGCGGTCTCCTCGCCGACGAGGAGCTGGGTCTGCTCACGCGCTCGATCGCCTTCACGGAGAATCTGACGTCTGACGTGATGATCCCGCGGGTCCAGATCGTGGGACTGCCCTCCACGGCCACAGTCGCGGACCTGCAACAGATGTCCATCGAGTCAGGGCACTCGAGATTCCCGGTTTACGGCAACGATCTGGATGCGATCGAAGGCGTTGCCCACGTGAAAGACAGTCTTCGGGTCGAACACTCGCGCCGAGACACCGAGCCGGTAACGGACCACATGCGCCCCGCCCTCGTGATTCCGGAGTCCCAGCCGCTCGACACGGTGCTCTTCGAGCTGAGGACCAAAGGCTCCGGCCTGGCGATCGTCACCGACGAGTACGGCGGCACCGCAGGAATCGTCACCTCGGAGGACCTGCTCGAAGAGATCATCGGCGAGATCAGGGACGAACACGACCAGGACAGGCTCGACACGCAGGGACGGCCCGACGAGTTGTCCGGGTTGCTTCACCGCCACGAAGTTCTCACCGAGGTCGGCTTCGCCTGGCCGGAGGGCCGGTACGAGACGCTCGGCGGAATGATCACCGCCCATCTCGAGCGCCAGCCCGAAGTGGGCGAC
>JBFFIL010000090.1:0-5902 GCA_041556535.1 Acidimicrobiia bacterium
GTGATCGTCGCCGCTGCGGTACCTACTCCCCGGAGAGAACCTCGAGGAGAAGGGTCGGATCAACACTGGCACCGCTGACCAAGCTCACCGTCACACCCCTCTCGTCGGATGGAACTTTGAGTGCAGCAGCCACCGCTGCGGCCCCCGCCCCTTCAGTGACGAGCTTGCTGTTCAGGATCAGACGTTTCATAACCGATTTGACCTCGTCCTCCGAGACGGTGACCACCTCGTCGATCAGATCCCTCAACATCGGGTACATGTTGTGGGTGATCACAGGGGTGGATGCCCCCTCGGCAACGGTCTTGGACCATTCGATCCACACTGGCCCTCCAGCCTCGAAAGCGGCGGCAAGGGCGGAGTTGACCTCAGCCTGCACCGCGTACACCCGGACGCCGGGTTTAAGGGCACGGAGCGTCGACGCAACGCCCGAGATGAGGGCGCCACCACCCACCGGGACAAAGACCGAGTCCACGTCCGGCATGTCCTCGAAGACCTCGAGTCCGATGGTCCCATGACCGGCGATCATCTTCGGCTCCCCCCACGGGTTGAGATAGGCGTAGGGCTCATCTCGCCACCCCTCCTCGAACATGTAGAGCATGAGGTCGGTGATCGAAACACCGACCAACTCCGTGCCATATGCCTCGATTGCTCGTCTCTTGCCCTCATGCAGGTCGCTGGGAACCAACGAACGCGACGGCACACCGAGCAGGCGCGCCATGTATCCGAGAGCCTGGGCCGTGTTCCCGGCGCTTGTGGTCGTCAGCCCTCGCGCCGCTTCATCGCGGCTCAGGGAGAGTGCCCAGTTCCCGACACCCCGCACCTTGAACGAACCGATTGGCTGCAGGGTCTCGGGCTTGAGCCAGATCTTGGTCGGCCCTTCGTGGCTCACGAGCGGCACAAGGGGCGTCCGGACGATGGTGCCCCGGAGCCGTTGCTCCGCTTCTTCAACTTCAGAGAGCGAGGGTGGCTCGATCGGATCGCCGGGCCAGCCGGTGGGCCTCGACTCAGTCATGACTATCTAGCCTCACCGGCCAACCGTATCTCGTGGAGGCTCACAATGAAGAAGATCAACGTCGCGGGAATGGCCAAGCTCCCTGCTTTCAGCCACGCCGCCGTGGTCGGTGACACCATCTACGTATCGGGGTCGCTGGGGACGCTCCCCAACTCCATGGAGCTGGCACCGGGAGGCATCGGCCCCCAGACGGCACAGACCCTCCAGAACATCCAGGCCATCCTGCGCGCCTGTGGGGCTGGGATGAAGGACGTGGCGAAGGTGAACGTGTACCTCACCGACATGAGTGGCTTTCCGGAAATGAACGATGCCTACTTGAAGGTCTTTGCGGAGTCGCCTCCTGCCCGAATAACCGTCGGCGTGGCCGAGTTGGCGCTCGGGGCCTCGGTCGAAATCGACTGCATCGCCCACCTCCCTGCAGGCGACTGACGACGGGCCTCGATCTGCCCGACCTGACCCGGTGAGGGTCGCACGTCCCGGCTGGAGTTGCTCAGCTTGGATGGACGCGGTTCAGCCCGTCATTGAGGCTGGTGATTGTCCTAGGTTTGGGGGACCGGAACTAGAGGAGGAGTCTTATGGGCGCGGCGCCGCCTGGAGTGCGTGGCTTGTTTCGTGCAGCCATGTTGATCTTTGTCATCACGGTGGTCATTGGAGTCTTGAACGGGACCGACATTTGGGATCCGCCGCGTAACACCCTGCTGACGCATGTTCACGCTGGAGCTTTGGGGTGGATCACGCTGGCGGTGTTCGGCGGAGCGATCTGGATGTTCGCCGGCGACGGAAAGGCCGATGCAGGTCGCCTGCCGGCGTTTTCGATCCTCGCCATTGCGTTGTACGTGCTCGCGTTCTGGTGGGGCGACATAGTCGAGACAACCGAGAGCATTCAACGGCCGGTTGGGGGGACGCTCGCCCTGATCGCGATGACGTGGATGTTCGTCTGGGTGTTGCGTGCGAAACGGGGCGAGAAATGGAATGTCGCCGAGTTCGGGATGGGCCTCGCCCTTGCGTTCCTCGTACTCGGCGCAATCCTCGGGGTCCTGCTTGGACTTCAGCTCGCTGATGTTCAGGTCGTTGCTGAGGAGAACTCGGGCCAGTTGTACGAGTCGCACCCTGGAGCGATGGTCGCTGGATACGTGCTCCTGGCGGCGCTGGCGTTGATCGAGTGGATGATGCCCCGCAGGCCAGTGCCGTACTTGGCCGAGTCGAAGAGCGGAGTCGTCCAAATGCTCCTCCTGTTTTCGGCAGGAGTACTGCTGGTCGTCGGGTTCCTCCTCGATCAGCAGGCCATCTATTCACTCGGGGTTCCCCTTCAGATAGTGGGCACTGTGATCCTGATTGTCAGATTCTGGAAGCAGTTGGCTCCGTCACAGTGGGGAGGGCCTGTCATCAACCGCTTCGTGAGAACACCGGTTGTAGGTCTCGTCGTCGTTGTTGTTCTGATCGCATACCTGATCAGCAGATTCATCGCGGGCGACGACTTCGCAGAGGTCCTCCCGGTGGCGTTCGCCATGGATCACATCAACTTCCTAATCGTGATGACCAACCTGATCTTTGCGATGATGCTGCTCTCCTCGTCGGCGAGTGAGAACGCGGGAAGGATCGTGTACTGGGGTCTCAACGTCGGAGTCGTGGGATTCGCTATCGGTCTCCTCACAGAAAACCAGATCCTCAAGCGAGTCTTCACGCCGATGCTCGGGCTGGCGTTGCTCTACGGCCTGTGGGTGTTCTGGACAGCCGAACCCGTCGGCGAACCAACGGAATCCCAAGTCGGCGTATGACATCATCGGACTACCTGGTCGAGGCTGGTCTGCGGCTCCGACCAGGCAGTCCGCATGACCCGTACATAACGGCACTCATGAACGCCCGCGATCCGAGTCTCAGCGGCAGCCGAGCAGGGCCGGTTGCTTCTGCTCGCTGGTTCGTTCTATCCGCCCCCGAGTAGGTCTTCGAAGGTTCCTTGCAGCTCTTCTGACTCGAAATCTGCATCGACAAGGGCTGAGACGATGGTCCGGCGGACCAGTCGTTCGACGTGTTCGGGGTCCCTTTCATCGTCGAAGGGCATACCCATGGCCACGAGGCTCGGAAACGCCTCGAGCGGTCGCCGGGTTACCTCGCTGAGTTGGGTGCGGGCGACCTCTGGGCCGAGGTTCATTGCTGCGTCCACTGAGGGACGCATGAGTTGAACGATCCGGACAATGTAGGCCGCAAGGGCACGCCGGATTGCTGCTTGGTCATCGAGCTGGGTAGCGGTTTGCATGAAGCGGTCGCTGAGGAGGTCCGCTGGCTCCGGATTGATTCCGTAAAGGACGAGGGAGCGCTTGTTGGGGAAGTAGTAGTAGATGGTGCCGACACTGACGTGGGCGGCGCGAGCAGCTTCCTCCATCGATAGGTCTTTCATGCCCTTCTCTGCAAGCAACGGCGCTACACGCTCGTAGATGTCCAGACGTCGCTCCACGACGTTTTCGCGCGGTCGGCCGGGTTTCTTGAACGTGCGACGCTCTTTCCCCAAATAACCCTCCGGTGGATTGCCTTCCCTCGGTGCACTTCGTACGTTAGTGAGCATGGAACCAGCGGACGTTTGATGCAGATTGACAGCTGGCTATTGCTCATACACGTGGTGGCTGCGGGTGTTTGGCTCGGTGCTGGTGTAGCTCTCGCCCTGCTCGGCCGCTATGCCCGTCAGACAGGTTCCGAGTCAAGGATCATTCGCATCTATGAGTGGGTGGGCCCTCGGATCGGAGGACCTATCACTGTGCTCATTCCGGTGACGGGCGTATGGATGGTCCTGCGCAACGATGCTTGGGAGTTCTCCGATCTTTGGATCGTTCTGGGTCTCGTCCTGTTCGCAGCAATGCTCGTTCTGGCGTTCGGAGGTCACATCCCCAACTACAAGCGTGTCGACCTCGCCGAGAGACAAGACAACATGGCGCAACTCGTGCTTTGGGCGAGACGTGGATTCAGCTTGGCCGTTGTCGAAGTGGCTGTGTTGCTCGTCGTCTTTGGTGTCATGGTCTTCAAGCCATAGGTCAGTTCACGGCCCGACATAACGGCACTTGTGTTCCCGTCCGGCTGAGTGGGCATACTGCGGATCATGGAGTCCGATTCGTTGCCGACTACTCACTCGGTCCTGTTCGTGGGCAACAGTCTCACCTTTTGGAACGGCGGCGTCGATCGTCACGTGAGAGGTCTTGGGGGTTCCCTCGGCTCACCACTAATCGTTGAGACCGACGCGTTCGTTGAGCCTGGTGCGACTCTGGCCGTGCTCTGGGATCAGGGTGCCTCCGAGGCCATCGCTCAGGGAGACCATGATGTCGTTGTAGTTCAGGAAGACCTTCCGGAAGGGAGTGTCGAGCAGTTCGACGAACATGCTCGTCTCCTCATCGAACAGATCAGGCGAGCCGACGCTGAGCCGGTGTTGTTCATGGCGTGGGCATACGACAGGCTCGATTGGATCACAACCGAAGAGATCGCCGATGCCCATCGAGTTGTATCGGCTGAACTCGGCGTGAAGGTCGCACCGGTAGGACTTGCCTGGCAGGCCGCCGTCGCGGAGCGACCTGAGCTGGCCATGTATGACACCGACGCCGAGCATCCGAGCATGCACGGCACCTACCTGGCCGCTGCCACGATCCTCGCCACCATCTATGGGCAGGACCTGAGGGATGCCACGTATTTGCCGGACGGAGTCACCGAGGACGAGGGTGCATTTCTCAGGCTTATCGCTTGGGAGACGGTCAACGAGTACTCCGCAAACTGACTGACGGCGCATATAACAGCACTTGTGTGGCTGCAAGCTGACACCGAGTGACCCGGTGTTCGGCAAACTCGTGGAACCCCCTACCAAGCCCCTCAAGATCGCTACCGGGGGGGAGGACCCGGCCGGGCTCAGGCCGATAGATGCTGCAACACTTGACGGTACCCCCTACCCACCTGCTCAAGATCGCTGCAGAAGGGGTTGGGGGAACGGCCCACGCCTGGTCCGACCCTCGGTCGCGGTCCCTGGTCATGAATAGGCAGGGAGCCGATCCCGAGTCGGCTCCCTGCTGGGTGGGTGCGGTCCTGCCGCCAGGCAGCACCTAGCTGTCTTGGTCGCCCTTGAGGACCGCCTTGATTCCCCCTACGCCGCTGGCGGCCACGTCCCGGACGGCGTGAACCGCCGCCTCGCCGATGTCCTCCGCCGCCTCGAGGGCCCCCTCGGCTGCAGCCGAGATCGCATCCTCTGCGCTCAGGCCAACATGCTTGGCGCCATCAATGGCGCCGGTCAAAGCTCCCTTCGCGGCCGCGGTTATGTCGACACCGAGTTCTCCTGCGCCCTGCACTATGCCCCGGGTGGTGCTCTTGACCGCCCCAAGCACATCGCCACCGATCTCCGCGGCGCCAATGGCAGCACCCGAGACCGTGCTGGTCGCGACACCGATCACATCACCGGCGACGTCTTTGACTCCGCCGATAGCCGATCGTCCCAGCGATAGGGCCGCATCGCCCAGCTTCAGGCCTGTCTCCTTGGTGGCAGTAATAACGCCCTCGGCGAGACCGGCCGCGGTCTCGGTGACATTCCCACCGATCTCCTTGGTGCCGGCGAACACCGCTCGAACCGTGTCGGATACGACTCCGACGGTCACTGTTGCGATCTCACCGACACCCTCGATCAAGCCGGTGACAACACCCTTGACCGTGCGAACCAGACCCGTGCCGACGTCCTGAACCGCGCCGAGCGCTCCGTTGATGACGCCGCCGGCAGTGCCGGTCAAGGCGCCCGCAACGTCTTTGGCGCCGCTCAAGGCAGATACCACTACGTCTCTCGCGACGTCGGCAGTCCCGGAAACGATCCCACCGGTGCCTTTCAAGACACCAGCAATGCTGCTCCGTACCTTTCCGACGCTTGTCTCA
>JBFFIL010000091.1:0-5870 GCA_041556535.1 Acidimicrobiia bacterium
CCCTCCTTCGGAATCCGCGAAGCAGATCTGGTCTAGGCCCCCTCCAAGGCTCCCCGTGCTGGTTGTGCATGGCAGGCCTCTTGCCGATAGCGTGTGAAGGGTGAATCTTCGAGACCTGCTTGGGGAGGCCCCTCACGTCTGCGGACCGGACACAACGGTGGCGGAGGCGGCGCGGGAGATGGATCGCTCGGACCTCGGCTCCCTGGCTGTCGTCGAGGGGATGGCCCTTCTTGGTCTTGTGACCGAGCGGGACATAAGGCGCAGTGTCGCGCAGGGACTGGAGGCGGAGTCCTCGACGGTCGTTGACATCATGGGCAGCGACCCCGACACCTTCGACCCTGATCTCGACGTATGGGACGCGGCCTCGTGGATCACCGAGTCTGGTTACCGCCATCTTCCGGTCGTCGATGATGACGGTGCGATTCTCGGTGTCGTCTCGCTGAGGGACCTGCTCAAGGCGCTGCTCGACACCGTCTGACGACGTTTATTCGACGGTCGATCTCTGCCCCGGGCCGTAACCTGGCCCTACACGAGTCAAGTCCCTCCGATTCATGGGGACTTGACTTGAACCAAGCTTCAAGTTGTACGTTGATGTGAGCGGTCATGACTGAAACATCCCTTACCCCGTGGTCTGTCCTGAGGGATGGATCCAAGCTCGTCGGTCGATTCGTCAAGGCGCATCCGGGCGCCTTCACGCTGGCCGTGCTCGGCGCCGCCACATTCGCCGCCGCGATCATCGGATCGTCCATCGTGGTCGGGTGGGTCACTGACAACGTCGTGATCCCAGCACTCGACGAAGGAGAGTCTCCCAACTTGCTGGTCGTGGCCGGCGGACTCGTGATTGGTGTTGCGGTGATCAAGGCCGCCGGGATCGTGGTTCGGCGAACCGCAGCCGGCTGGCTCTCCTTCAAGACCCGCCAGGACGTGCGCAACCAGCTCCTGGGCCACCAGTTGTCACTGAAGATGTCATGGTTCGACCGGCAAGCCACGGGTGACCTGCTTGCCGTGGCGGACTCCGACACCGACCAGGGGACAGGGGTGCTCGGCCCTCTCCCATACGCCACCGGCGTCTCACTTCTCCTGGTGGGGACTGTCGTCCTCATCAGCATCATCGATCTATGGCTGGGGGCCGGTGCGGTCGTGGGGCTCATCGTTGTGATCATCATCGACGTTCGGGGGAGCTGGATCACCTACGGGCTGTGGGAGGAGGTCCAGCGCCGCCGCGGCGAGGTGTCTTCGGTGGCCCACGAGAGCTTCGACGGTGCCCTCACGGTCAAGGCCCTGGGCCGCGAGAGCTTTGTCGAAGGGAGGTTCGGGGCCGCCAGTGACACCCTCAGGGACCGGCTTATCGACGTGAACTCCACATGGATCAAGTACCAGGTCATCATTCGCGCTCTGCCACAGGCGCTCGTGGTCGTCCTTCTCGTCGTCGGGGCATCGCGGATCGATGCTGGGGTGATCACACCCGGCGACCTCGTGACGGTCGCGTACCTACTCGCTCTTCTTTCTTTCCCCATCCAGTTGATCGGGTTCGTTCTGTGGGACCTCGCCGGCAGCCTGGCCGGCTGGCAGAGGGTGCAGCAGGTCTTCGATGCCGACGAGTTCATGGACTACGGGGACCAGGGGGCGGCTGCGATCTCGGTGGCTGCCCCGGTCCTCGGCTCAACCGTCGGGTTCGCCTACGACACCGAGCCCGTTTTGACGGATCTCGACCTCGACTTGGAGGCGGGGACGACCCTGGCGGTCGTGGGCCCGACTGCGTCGGGCAAGTCGACTCTCTGCCTCCTGCTGGCCCGTCTCTGGGATCCCGATACAGGGGAGATTCACCTCGAGGGGCGGAACCTGCGGAGATTCGCCCGCTCTGAGCTGCCCAAGGAGGTCTCCTACGTCGCTCAGAACGCATTTCTCTTCGACACAACCATTCGAGGCAACATCACCCTCGACGCCGACTTCACCCACGAAGAGGTGGCGACGGCGGCTCGACTCGCCGGGGCGTTCTCCTTCATCGACGAGCTTCCGGACGGGTTCGACACCGAACTCGGCGAGAGGGGGACGACCCTTTCCGGCGGGGAGCGTCAGCGTGTGGCCCTGGCGCGTGCCCTCATCCGCCGCCCCCGTCTGCTGATCCTCGACGATGCGACATCGGCGGTGGACCCCTCGGTTGAAGCTGACATCCTCCGGGCTCTGAAAGGGGCCGAGCTTCCATCCACGGTTGTTGTGGTTGCCTACCGGCCGGCCTCGATCCGGCTGGCCGACGAGGTCGTCTACGTGGATGACAAGCGGGTCCTCGGTCACGGGACACATGAGGAGTTGCTGCAGAGCCTGCCCGGGTATGCGCGGCTGGTCCAGGCCTACGAGGAAGAGTCCAGGCGGCTCCGACAGGAGGCGTCGTGAGGGACCGCTACTCGACCGGTACGTTGATTCGCCGGGCCTTGGTGGAAGCGCCTGCCCTCCGACTCGGGCTCTGGGTGACGCTGACCCTTGCGATGGTCGGCCAGGCCATAACCGTCGTCACCCCCGTCGTGATCCAGATGGTCATCGATTCCGAGATCCTCGGCCCGGACGGAATACACATGTCGCGTGTGATCGAGAAGGCGTCCATTGCCCTGGCGGCGCTGGCACTGGGAATCTGGGTCGGGAGGGTCGCTCTCCTGAGACTGATCCGGACGTCGTCGACGGGGCTTTCAGACCTGCGGACCAAGACTTTCGGCCACATCATGAAGCAGTCGGTTCTCCACGTTCAGGCCGAGCGTCGCGGGAATCTCGTCTCCCGCGTCACATCCGACATCTCCACTTTGCAGGACTTCATGGAGTGGGGCGGGATCGGTTTGATAGTCGCCTCGAGCCAGGTGCTGCTGGCTACCGGCGTCATGTTCGTCTACGGGTGGGAGCTCGCCCTGATCGCAGTGGTTGGAGTCCTCATATATCTCTTCATGATGAGGTGGTTCCAGCGCATCCTGGCGAGCAAGTACGACGTGGTTCGCAAGGAGGTCGGCATCTCCCTCGGAGTCCTCAGCGAGTCGATAACAGCCATCCCAGTGGTGCGCGCCTACGGGAACGAGGCGGCAACCACGGAGAAGGTGGCAGAAGCCCTCGAAAGGCGGTTTGATGCAGAGTGGAAGACGGCGCGCTTCGGGAACATCCTCTTTTCGAGCGCGGAGGTCTTCGCCGGTGCGCTAACTGCGACCTTGATAGTCGTCGGCGTGCTGCTGGGTATCGGCCAGGGGATGTCGGCAGGGACGCTCATCGCGTTCCTCTTCCTCGCCAATCTCCTGATCGAGCCGCTCCAGATAATCGTCGAGACCCTCGAGTTCGCCCAGTCGGCGGCATCTGGGCTGCGGAGGGTCATGCAAGTGCTGGACGGTGAGGTCGAGATCCAGGAGCCGGACGATCCCGAGACTCTTCGGGAAGGCGGCCTGAGCGCCGGATTCGACGGAGTTGGCTATTCCTATTCGGACGGCCCGGATGTGCTTGTCGACGTCTCGGTGTCGATTCCGGTGGGATCCAGAGTGGCCGTCGTGGGGGAGACGGGCTCGGGCAAGACCACCTTTGCCAAACTCCTGGTGCGGCTCTTGGACGCGAAACAGGGAGTCATCCACCTGGGTGGCGTGCCCATTCACAGGGTGAGGCTCGCCGAGTTGAGAGACAGGGTGGCGTTCGTGCCCCAGGAGGGATTCCTATTCGACGACACGATTGCGAACAACGTGCGGTATGGGCGGCCCGAGGCCGACGATGCCGAGATCTGGACCGCATTTCACGAGTTGGGTCTCGGCGACTGGGTCTCCGGGCTTCCCAATGGCATGGAGACGAGGGTCGGTGAGCGGGGAGGGAACCTCTCCGCCGGGGAGCGGCAACTGGTGGCCCTGGTCAGGGCGTGGATCAGCTCTCCCGACCTGTTGGTCCTCGACGAGGCCACCTCCGCGGTCGATCCTGCTCTGGACGTCGCACTGCGCCACGCCATCGAAACCCTCACGGAGGGGAGGACATCGGTGACGATCGCCCATCGCCTGTCTACGGCCGAGGGGGCTGATGAGATCCTCGTCTTCGACGAAGGTCGGCTCGTCGAGCGCGGGCGCCATGCCGCTCTGCTGGCCAAGGCGGGTGTCTACGCCGGCCTCCATGCCGACTGGGCAGCTGGCACCAAGAGCGTCTGATCCGGGCTCAGACGTTTGGGGCCGGCGTGTATCGGCCGGTGGTGAACTTGCCTCGGTCGACGCCGATCTCCCAGATCGATCCCTTCGAGCAGTAGAAGCGCGACTCCAGGATGAGACCTAGCCACATGAGGCGGTTGATCGTCGCCGGTATCACGTCTCCGTGTGAGCAGACGACGGCGTTGGCTCCGATCAACGAGTCCACGAGGTCGTAGGCGGCATCGACGTCGGGGCCTTCGGCGAGCGCCTCGCTCACCTCGATTCGCGCCCCTGTGAGCTTGGACAGAGGCTCGACGGTCTCCACGCACCGCGCCGACGGGCTGGTGACGATTCTCTCGATTCCTGCTGTCCCCAGCCTCTCCGCGATGACTTCCGCCTGTCGGCGCCCCTTCTTGGTGAGCGGCCGCTTTGCGTCATCCCCCTTCCACTTGCCCCTGTCGCCCGCGGCGGCGTGGCGCACCATGTGGATCTTCCCGGTCTGCGCCAGCTTCTTTAGGTCCGAGTCACCCAGGAGCCTGCGGTCCGTGTCGTAGTCGAGGATCTCCTTCGCCTTCTTACGCGTGACCCACTTGACCTGATCGACCTCCTTGTTCTTCTTGAAGCCGGGACTGGCAGGCAGCGGCCGCATCGCGTACCAACTCACTTCCTTGGCCCCGCCGCTGATCCGGTGTCTGGTCGTACCGATTGGCGCGACGATGCGGCACCGGTAGCCGGTCTCCTCGAGGACCTCTCTGAGGGCGGTCCCCTCGGGGGCCTCCCCCTTGGCGGTCTTGCCCTTGGGAAAGGACCAGTCGTCGTACGCGGGGCGGTGCGCGACCAGGACCTTGAGGCCCCCCTTTGGCGAGACTCGGAAGACGAGCCCGCCCGCGGCGCGGACAAGTCGGGTCACGGTGACGAGGCTAGAAGCTCTTCGCTAGGGCCTGCGGGCGACGAGATCGAGGATGTTGTCACGGCTGGGGACGATCGGTGCTCTGAGCTCGTCGGCATTGGTCAGGTCGATGGTCACCCATCCGCATGCGTCACAGACACGACGGATGATTCCGGCGCCGATGTTCTGGAACGGGCCGTAGTCGTGGCGGCCACGACGGCAGTTCGACCTTCTGTGTCTCTCGGTTCGGTCCTCGGGACTTAGGTGGCTCACACGGCGGACAAGCTAGATCGCGAAAAACGATCTCAGTGGATTCCGAGCTCACCCAGGAGCCAGGCGACAGCTTCAGTCGCCGTCTCGGCAAGATGTATGTCGCCAGGGAGTGCTTCGACATGATCCACCAGCGCTCCTGCCACAGCACCCCATCTCGCTCCCACGGCGACGGTCGGTACTCGCCGGCCGGTGTTCCTGCGCACTATGTGGTTCGTGTTCCAGGCGATGAGAAGCTCCGCGGCGGTGCCGATCGAGCCGGGCAGCGCCAAGGCACCGTCGGCGCGAGCCATCATCTCTCCGATTCGCCCTGCCAGTGTCTCCGCCTTCAACTCCAGCTGCACGAACGGGTTGGCGCCCGTCCGGCCCGGGAACAGCGGCGGGGCGGTGACGCCGATGGTGCGGCCTCCCGCCTCATCAGCTCCCTTTGAGGCGGCCTCCATCGAGCCGCCGTATCCGCCGGTTATCACGGCGAGCCCGGCCCGGGCCAGGGCCGCCCCGACGCCCTCGGCGTCTGCCCACTCGGCGGAGCCGGGTGCCGTCTGGGACGATCCGAAGACCGCCACCGCCGGCTCCCTCAA
>JBFFIL010000092.1:0-5839 GCA_041556535.1 Acidimicrobiia bacterium
ATACGTTCCCGATATCAGAACGGCTTTCGACGAATGGCTCGGCTCGGGAAGGCCTGCGTATGTGGAGCGACCTCGACTGAATCCGGAGGAAGCAATTGATCTGGCGCGACAATCCGGTGCGGTGCCAATCCTCGCCCACCCTCACACACTCGGCATCCATCGTGCAGCCGAGATGGCCGAGCTCCTGGACCGTCTCAGGGAAGCGGGCCTGGTTGGGTTGGAGGCGATCTACGCGAGCTACCGGCGACACGAGCGTGAGGGTTACACCGATCTGGCGCGACGGTTTGGTCTCCTCCCCTCCGGGGGAAGCGACTTCCACGGGGACTACAAACCGGGTCTCGAAGTCGGCGCTGGCTACGGAGACCTCTCGGTCCCCGAACCGGTTCTCGAAGAGTTGCGACAACACATGAGGGAGCCGTGAGCAGGCCGATCCGAATGGGCACGGCTGCCGCCGTCGTCTCCGCGAGCATCCTCCTGTCCCGCCTGCTGGGCCTGGGCAGGGAGGCAATGATCGCCGGGCTGATCGGTCGGGGGGCCGAAGGGGACCTCTACTTCCAAGCGTTCCTGATCCCGGACCTGCTCAACTACCTCCTGGCGGGAGCGTTCCTGACCATCACGCTCATCCCCATCCTCAGCCGTCACCTCGAGAACGGAGAACCGGAGTCGGCCAGTCGCGCTTTCACGTCTGTGTTCCGATTCGTCGGTGTGGCGATCGTCGCTCTCACGGCCGTCATGTGGCTGCTGGCGGATCAATTGGTGTCCGTCATATTTCCCGAGGTGACGGCGAATCATCAGCGCCTCGTCGAGTTGACCCGCATCGTATTGCCCGCCCAGGTGTTCCTGGTCCTGGGTGCGCTCATGATGGCCGTCCAATACACACACAAGCGATTCTTCATTCCTGCCTTTGCGCCTCTTCTGTACAACCTCGGCATCATCGGCGGGGGCGTTGCCGGCGCTGCACTCGGTGAGGCGACACCCGAGCATTTCCTCTGGGGGGCTCTCTTCGGGGCGTTCGTCGGGAACTTCGCGCTCCAGGTGGTCGGTGCCCGGCGCACGACGACCTGGTTCGCGCGCCCGGTGCGGGGCGAGTCGGCCGTGCCGGAGTACCTGACGTTGGCGCTTCCACTGATGATCGGGCAGTCGGTCGCCGTGCTGGACCAGCAGTTCGTCCGCTACTTCGGACAGATAGAGGTAGGCGCCACCTCTGCCCTCGCCTTCGCCAGAAGGCTCAACATGGTCCCCGTCGGCGTCATCGCTCAGGCAGCCGGGGTCGCCACCTATCCGTTCCTCGCTGGTCTCGCTGCCCGGGGGCAAGGTCGCAAACTGGTCGAGACGACCGGGCGGGCGGCGCGCAACACCGTGTTCGTCGCTTCTGGGGCGGCAGCCGCTCTCGTGGTCATCGCCCGCCCGGCGGTGAGGCTCATCTATCAGTACGGGCAATTCGGCGCCGGGGATGTCGAAGTTGTGTCAGGGCTGCTGGTGATCTATGCCTTGTCCATCCCCGCCTGGGGGCTCCACCAGATTCTCGTGAGGCACTTCTATGCGAAGCGCCGCATGTGGACTCCGGTGGCAATCGGAACGCTGTTCACCGTCGTTGCCATCCCGGTATGGCCCGCCCTCCACACGGCGATGGGCGTCAGGGGTTTCGCTCTGGCCTCCACACTGGTGATCACCGGCTACGCGGTCGCCATGCTCGTCGCTTGGGGCTACGACTCGGGGTGGCCCGCCGTGGGATCGCTCGTCCCATCTCTGCTTCGCGGCCTCACCGCCGGGGTGGTCGCTGCGCTGGCCTCTCTCCCCGTCGTCGACCTGGTGGCTGGGAAAGGGCCGATTTCGCCAGGTGTTGGCCTGGTAGCAGTGGCCGTGGGCGGTTTGACGGTGTCGGCTGCCTTCCTGATCGTCGCGTATCTGCTCAGGTCGCCTGAGCTCCGTGAGCTGAGTCGCCGCTAGTCCGGCCAGACCGCCTCGCGTGGCATATTCGGTTCATCGCGGGGTGACAGTGCCCTTATCCACGCAGGCATTAGGGAAGACGCGACCGGCCGCCCCTCGGCCCCTCGTCTCTCCTGACGGGCGATCTCGTCGAGGACCACCGCTATCACCGCCGCCTCGAACTCGCCTGCCCCTCCCCTGATGTCGACACGCTCAGCCATCGCCCAACTCCACCAACTCGATCAGTGTCCCCGAAAGGTCCGCCGGGTGAACGAACGCGATGCGAGTCCCCCGCCCTCCCTGCCGGGGCTCGGTGTCGATGAGACGAGCGCCTTCTCCGCGGAGATGCTCGAGTGCGACGTCGATCGACGGGACCGCGAACGCAATGTGGTGCAGACCCTCACCGTTCTTTGACAAGAATCGCCCCACCGGGGTTTCAGGGCCCAGAGGCTCCAATAGCTGGACGAACGATCCACCGACCGGGATCATCGCCTCCTCGACTCCCTGCTCCTCCACGACTTCCCGATAGAGCGGCTCGACCCGATAGCGCGCCCGGTAGGCATCGACGGCGGTGTCGAGATCGTTGACGGCTATCGCCACATGGTCGAGGTTGAGCAGCTTCACGTCCGAGTGAGGCTATTGGCATCGTCGGGAACTGTCACCCCGCCGCCGGTACCATCTGACGAGGAGGTTGCAGTGCAGAACTCAGTCATAACCGGGATCGCCCGGACTCCGATCGGCAAATACGGGCGCTCTTTGAAGCCGATGCGAGCGGTCGAATTGGGTGGCACGGCAATCGCTGCGGCTCTCGAGCGCTCACATGTCGAACCCGGAGCGGTGGACGAGATCCTGTTCGGCCAGGTTCTCCAAGCCGGTGAGGGACAGATCACTGCCCGGCAAGCCGCCGTGAGCGGGGGCCTGCCCATGACCATCCCTTCGGTGACGATCAACAAGGTCTGCCTGTCCGGTATGTCTGCGATCGGGCTGGCGGACCGGGCCGTGCGACTGGGCGAAGCCAAGTTTGTGATGACCGGAGGCATGGAGAGCATGTCCAACGCACCACATGTCGTAAGCGACCTCCGATGGGGAGCACGCATGGGCGATGTGAACATGGTCGACGTCCTTCAGCACGACGGGCTCTTCTGTGCCTTCGACCATTGCACCATGGGCGAATCCTCCGATCAGAAGAACTCCAAGTTGGGAATCACCCGCGCCGAGCAGGATGAATGGTCGGTGCGGAGCCACGAGCGCGCCGCCAAGGCAAGCCGAGGGCAGTTCGCCGACGAGATAGTGCCCGTCGTCGTCCCCCAACCGAGGGGGAACCCGATCACGGTCGAGCTCGATGAGGGAATCCGTGAGGAAACGACCATGGAGACACTGGCGGCACTTCCGGCCGCGTTCGCCCCGGGCGGCACCATCACCGCAGGGAACGCCTCACAGATCTCGGACGGTGCCGCCGCCGTCGTCGTTGCGAGCCGGGAAGCGGCCGAGGCTTCCGGATCGCCGATACTGGCCGAGATCCTGGCGTACGGGCAGATCGGGGGGCCCGACGCAACACTTCACGAGCGTCCCGCCGAAGCGCTGGCAGTGGCCCTGAAGAAGGCAGGTCTCGAACCGTCCGACCTGCATCTGGTGGAGATAAACGAGGCCTACGCCGCTGTCTCACTCTGGTCGGCGAGGATGCTCGACATCCCAGAGGATCTGGTGAATCCCAACGGCGGTGCCGTGGCCCTCGGCCACCCCCTCGGAGCGACCGGGGCGCGAATCGTCGTGACTCTCATCAATGCGCTTCGGCACCGGGGTGGGGGGCTGGGAGCGGCTGCCCTCTGTGGCGGTGGGGGGCAAGGCGACGCCGTAGTCCTCAAGGTCGACGGCTGATGGCCGAACCGGTCGAGCGAAACCTCGGATTGGATCTGGTGCGAGTGACCGAGACGGCGGCCATCGGGGCGGCACGATGGCTCGGTCGCGGGGACAAGAGGGCTGTTGACCAGGCAGCAGTAGACGGCATGCGCCTCCACCTCGCGACGTTGGAGATCGACGGAGTCGTCGTCATCGGCGAGGGCGAGAAGGACGAGGCCCCCATGTTGTTCAACGGCGAGACTGTTGGGTCGGGCAGCGGCCTGATAGTCGATGTGGCTGTTGACCCGATCGACGGAACCACTCTCACCGCGTCGGGAGTGCCCGGGGCGATAGCCGTCATCGCCATCGCCGAGGGGCGAGGGACGATTTACTCACCCGGCTCTCTGGTCTACATGGACAAGATCGCGGTCGGACCCGAGGCAGCAGGTGCGATCGACCTCGATGCTCCTGTCGAGCACAACCTTCAACAGGTGGCCAAGGCGAACGGAAAGTCGATTGGTGAGCTTCGCGCCCTGATCCTCGACCGACCTCGCAACCAGCACTACATCGACGCGGTGCGCCGGGCCGGCGCCAGGATCTCTCTCTTCCGCGACGGGGACGTGGCGGCGGCCATCGCAACCGCCCAGGACGACCACGAGGCGGACGTGCTCCTCGGGATCGGCGGCTCGCCGGAGGCGGTCATTGCGGCGGCCGCCCTCAAATGCATGGGAGGCGAGATCCAATGCAAGCTCTGGGCTCGGACCGACGACGAGAAGGCGCTTGCTCTCGATGAGGGCCTCGACCTCGAGGCGACCTTGACCACCGAGGACATGGTCTCCTCCGACAACGTCTTCTTCGCGGCAACCGGCGTGACCGGAGGGGAATTCCTCGATCCGGTTCGCTTCACCGGCGAGAACAGGGCTGTGACCCACTCGGTCGCCATGCGATCCAAGACCGGGTCGATCCGATACATGAGTGGTTGGCACGACCTCGAGCGTCTTCGGGCCATTTCCGGCGAGCTCATCGACTGACTAGTCACCCGAGACGTATCGGGGATGGTCCGCCAGAACCCGCCGCTCGACGCCGATATGGCCGCATGCCCAATCGCAGAAGCCCGAGACGCCAGGAGTCGTGTGATCACTCGACGACCGTCCTCACGACCTTCGCAGGGATCGAGCGAATGGTCTGCGAGGCATGCGGGCACGTGAGTCTGGCTCACGGGTACGACCTCGTCACGGACGATTCACGCCGACCCAGCTTCTCCCGGATCCCGGTGGGAAGGGCCGAATAGCCCGGCCGATCCTCCGGCTTTCAGAGACCCGCCGCGATTGCCACGGCGTCGACGAGTGTGTTCGCAACGGGCGCGCCCATGCCCTGGAGAGTCGGCAGATGATGGCTGCCGCCGTCGTAGAGGACGACATGAGCCCCGACGTGTCTCGCGGCTACCGCGTCATCGGGCGTATCCCCGATGACGACCGTCCGATCGGGGTCGAGACGAAGTGTCGTCAAGTGCTCCTCCATGTGCGTTGCCTTCAGGCCCCCCGTCTCGGCGCGCAACCCGTCCACAAGCTCGAACCTGTCTGACATCCCTTTCCGCCCGACGATCCCCTCGAGCCACTCCTGTGGTGACATGGAGAGCAACGACTGTCCCCAGCCTCGCTCGGCCGCCTTCGATATCGCTGTCTCTGCGTCTCCGGTCATCGGCGCCGTGTCCGCTCTTGCCATGTACTCGACGTGGAATGTGTCATTGAGCACGTGCCACTCATCATCGGTCACCGATCGCCCGAACAACGAGTCGTAGAAGGCGCGAACCGGACGCGTGAAGTGATCCCGGTATACGTCCTCGTCTATCGGGTCGGCGTCGAGACGGCGAAGCGCGACATTGGCGGCCTCGATGACGACACCGAGGTCGTCCAGCAGGGTGCCGTTCCAGTCCCAGACGACGTGCATGGGGCCCTCAGAGCTCGGACCGGCCGATGAGGGCCCGGCCCAGGGTGAGCTCGTCGGCATAGTCGAGGTCTCCGCCAACGGGCAGCCCCGAGGCGAGGCGGGTCACCCGAACGCCAAGCGG
>JBFFIL010000093.1:0-5791 GCA_041556535.1 Acidimicrobiia bacterium
CCACCTCCAGGTCGGGACGGCGGTGATGCAGAGGGAGATTCTCTCCAGGTTCGAGCGCCTTGTCGTCTGGTACGCGGGAGCCGGTGAAGGATGGGCTCTGTACGCGGAGACGCTCATGGACGAGCTCGGCTTCTTCGAGAAGCCCGAGTACCGCCTGGGCCTGCTGTCAAGCCAGCTGTTCCGGGCGACTCGTGTCGTGGTGGACATCGGCTGCCACATGGAGAAGGCGATCCCGGAGCATGCCCCGCTCTACCCCGGTGAGCCCTGGGACTACAACCGCGCGGTCGACTACATGGAGCAGATCGGCATGCAAGCACGGGACGTGGCCGAATCGGAGGTGAAGAGGTACCTCGGATGGCCTGCCCAGGCGATCTCGTACAAGGTGGGAGAGCGCGAGATCCGCGACATCCGGAGGAACTCGATGAGGGCGGGGGCATTTGACCGGAAGGATTTCCATCGCAGGATGTTGGAAGGAGGTGCCATCCGCCTCGACCACCTGCGGGAGGAGATGCTTTGAGCGAGAAGACGACTTTCGTGCTGTCCGAACACGGGGGCACGGACCGTTACAAACTGCTTTCGGGGTTGATCGTGCCCCGTCCGATAGGTTGGATCGGCACTACCAGGGACGATGGCACCTACAACCTCGCGCCGTTCTCGTTCTTCAACGTCGTCTCGTCGAACCCCCCGACTGTGTTGTTCTCGGGTGGCCGGCACCCGGACCGGCCCAAGGACTCAGTCGCGTTTGCAGAGTCGACCGGGGAGTTCACCGTGAACATCGTTTCCGAAGACGTGGTCGAGGCGATGAATGTGACGGCCGGCCGCTTCACGTCCGCCGACGATGAGTTCGCTATCGCCGGCCTGACGCCGATGCCAGGCGTCAAGGTGGGCGCCCCGATGGTTGCCGAGTCACCGGCCAACCTGGAGTGCACGGTCACCCAAGTCCTCGATGTCGGCCCCGAAGCCCGGACCCGAATTGTGATCGGCGAGGTCGTGGCCCTCCACGTCCGAGACGACCTCCTGGACGGGACGAGGATCGACGCAGACGCTTTGCGCGCGGTCGGGAGGATGGCGGGGGCGAGCTACATCAGGACCGTCGACCGATTCGAGCTCACCCGGCCCTAGCCCCTGCAGCCGTGCGCGATGAGGCTCGGGTATGGGTTGACCACGATCCCACCTTCTAAATACATCATGAAGTGCACGTGTGGCGGTGTGCCCTGGGCGCTGCCGGTGGTGCCGACGTACCCGATGATGTCTCCGGCGCGAACCGTACCTGCTTCGCCGAATGCGCTCAGGTGGCTGTGGATGTACAGGACCCCGTCGTCACCAGACAGGTTCACCTGGTAGCCGCCAATGGTCCCGGTCTTCTGCAGGACCTCGCCCCCCACAGCCGCAAATACCGGAGTGCCCTGGTCGGCGAAAAGGTCGTTCCCTTCGTGCCAGCTCGTGCCGCCGCCCCTGGGGAAGCCCCAGTCGTTGAAGAAGCTGGCGCCCTCCACCGGGCATGCCCATGCATGACCGGTGGGGATGACCAGTCGCTGGCCGGTGAGGATGAAGTTCGGGTCCGGGATGTCGTTGAGCTCGACGAGTGTTTGGACCGTCGTGCCGTTGGCCGCGGCGATGTCACCGAGCCGGTCGCCCCGCACCGCTTCGTAGATCCTCAGACCCTCGGTGCCTTCTGCCACGAACGCAGGCCCGTCCAGGAACAACCGTGTCCCGGCGTAGATGACCCCGTCGATGATGCCGTTCGAGCCGGCGATCTGGTCGGCGGTCGTCCCTTCGTGTCTCGCAGCGATGCTGTCGAGATCCTCGCCACGCTGAACGATGTGGTACCTGCCCGTCCGGATCGAGGAGTCGGTGGGCTCGGTCTCCGGATCGGCCTCGACAGATGGTTCTTCGTCGTCGACCGTCGAGGTGGCTCCGGGGATGGTGATCTCCTGCCCCGCGACGATGAAGTCGGGGTTGTCGATCGAGTTGGCCTCCACCAGCGCGGAGATGCTCGACCCATACCTCGCCGCTATGAGGCCGAGGGTGTCACCTCTGACGACGACGTGGATGACCTGGGGTTCCTGGGTGTCCTCCCCGGGTATGTGGAGCACCTGTCCCGGGTAGATGAAGTCGGGGTTGTCGAGTTCGTTCAGCTCGATCAGCTCGGTGAGGGAGACCTCGTGATCCTGGGCGATCGCCTTCAGCGTGTCACCGCGTTTCACCGTGTAGTCGACGGAGAAGAGCCCGAGGGTGAGGAGGATGGACGCGCCTACGGCGACGGCTCGAACACGACGGTTTCCGGGCATGTGAAGGCAACACTCCTTCAGCCCCTGAACCGCTCCGCCGGGAGAGCCTAACCCGGCTTCGGCCGTTTGCCTGATAAAACCCTGAGCTGCCCGCAGGCGGCATCGATGTCGCTGCCTCTCGTGTCGCGAACGGTGACATTGATGCCTTTCGACTCGAGACGATCAGCGAATTGAACGATGCTCTGGGGAGGCGAGGATCTGTCGTTGCTCAGCGGGGTCGGGTTGAGTGCGATCAGGTTGACGTGCGCCTTCAATCTCCTGGCGATCGCAGCCAGTTTGTCCGCCTGGTCCCGGGTGTCGTTGACTCCGTCGATCATCGTCCACTCAATCGATACGCGGCGCCCCTTTCGGGCGAAGTAATGGCGGGCAGCCTCTTCGAGGCGTGCGATCGGGTAGCGCTTGTTGATCGGAACCAGAGATGTACGCAACTCATCGTCCGCAGCGTGAAGGCTCACAGCGAGGTACACCGGCCACGGCTCGTCGGCCAGACGCTCGATGCCGGGGACGATCCCGACGGTTGAGACCGTGATAGCTCGTGCCGAGAGCCCCATCACGTCGACCATCCGCCGAATCGACTCGCGGACCCGGTCGTAGTTGGCGAGAGGCTCGCCCATTCCCATGAAGACCACATTCGTGACCCGGCGGGGAACGCCAGGCATGCCTATCTGGCGGAGAAAGGCCTGGGCGTAGGCCACCTGGGCGACGATCTCGCCCGGGTCCAGGTGGCGCTCGAACCCGAACTGACCGGTCGCGCAAAAGGTGCATCCGAGGGCGCATCCGGCCTGGCTCGATATGCAAAGGGTCGCCCGTTTGGGGTATCCCATCAGAACAGCCTCGATAGCGGCCCCATCGCGGGCCCGGAACAGCCACTTTCGGGTCGTGCCTCGGTCGGCGCTCTGCTCGACCTCGAGGTCGAAGGGCCACAGTGTGTGTTGAAGACGATCTCGAAGCTCGCTCGGAAGATTGGTCATGTCCGACGTGTCCAACACCGGGGTGCGGTAGAGCCAGTCGCGCAACTGGTCAGCCCTGTAGGAGGGGCCCTCGCCGATCAGCTCATCGAGCGCCTCGGGGGCGTGCAGGTAGGGCATCGGCGATCAGGAGAGCTTCTGCGCTTGCTCGATCCACGAGCGCGCCCGGGCGACGCTGACTCCAGCCGCCTCGGCAATGGAGTCGGCAGTGGCAGTGGAAAGGGCGGCCATGTCGCCCAACCCGGCCGCCCGGAGTCGTTCGGCGAAGACGGGGCCTATTCCGTCGATGGCGTCCACATCGGCCACCGGGACGAGGTGCCCGCTGCGGAAAGAGGGAGGCTCCGGTTCGCGAGACGTCGCCACCGAGATGAACCGGTCGCGCATCGCCCACACGATCGCGGCCACACCTCCCACGAAGCCGATGACTTTGGCCACGCGCTTGATCATGACGTCAGGCTACCCCCTCGGGATGGGGTCTACGCTGCCCGCATGAAGGTCGACTACTACTACCCGCACGCACCGTCGCCCGCCGCCGCGGAGGCCGCTTTGGAGGCAGAGGAGATGGGGTATGACGGCTTCTTCACCGCCGAGACCCAGCACGACCCCTTTCTTCCCATTGTCACGGCCGCTCCGATGGCGCCCCGATTGGAGTACGGCACCGCGATCGCGCTTGCCTTCCCCAGATCACCCATGGTCACGGCGATGACGTCGTGGGACCTCGCCCGATTGACCGCAGGACGGTTCCTGCTCGGTCTCGGCACGCAGGTGAAGGCCCACATCACCAGGCGGTTCTCGGCCGAATGGGGGAGACCCGGTCCGCGGCTCAGGGATTACATCCTCGCCCTCAGGGCGATATGGGACACGTGGCAGAACGCCGTCCCGCTCAGGTACGAGGGTGAGTTCTACAGGTTCTCGCTCATGACGCCCTTCTTCAACCCGGGGCCGATCAGGCATCCGGACATCCCCGTGTACATCGCCGGTGTCAACGAGTATCTGTCACGCCTGGCCGGGGAGCTGTGCCAGGGTTTTCACGTCCACCCGTTCCACACGGTCGACTATCTGGACGCGATCGTGCTTCCGAACATGGCGGAGGGGGCCGCCAGGGCGAACCGATCGCTTGCCGACGTAGATCGTGTGACGACTGTGTTCGTAATGACAGGAGCTGACGATTCGGAGATCGAGCAGGCGATGGCCGGAGTGCGCCAGCAGATCTCCTTCTATGCGTCCACACCCTCCTATCGATCGGTCCTCGACGCGAGCGACTGGGATTTCGGCGACAAGCTCCACTCGATGTCCCGGAGGGGCGAGTGGGACAAGATGCCCGGCGAGGTCCCCGACGAAGCGGTCCTCGCCGTCGGTGTTGCGGCCCCGGTCGACAAGTTGGGCCAGGCCATCAGGGACCGTTATGGCGACCGGGTCCAGCGTGTTGGCTTCTACAGCGTGGGCTCCGTGCTCGACGTCGATCCCGACGCCCGCCGCCAGGTGATCGGGGATTTGGCCGGTTAGGGAGAGTCCCTGGTGGCGGTCAGACGTTGACTGCCAGTCCGACTATGACCAGCCCCAGCAGGAGGATCGCTCCCTGTATGGCGCCCCGCAGAGCCGGAGACTGATTCCGTGACGAGACGGTGTGCCACCCGGCGAGCATGGCCGACACGATCACCAATCCCACTTTCGCGATGAGAGTCGCATCCCACACGCGTTCGGCCGCCATCCACGCGCCGGTGACGACCTGCGAACCGAGAGCGACCCAGGAGACCACTCCGAACCGACCGGCGACAGCTCTGATGACCGCGCGATCGGGAGTGGCCTTGCGGATCACAGGAACGATCGCGGCCAAGACGATCAGGCCGCCGACCCACACGGCGGCTCCCAGAATGTGGAGGTAGAGCACCACTCGCATCTGGAGTGTCTACCAACGAAGGCGGTGGGGGTCGAGTCGCACGAAGTGGCCCGAGGGGCGACGCGCCGCTCCGAGGCTCGCCGGGCAGCTCAGAAGGTCAGCGCAGCCGTTGTGTCGACTCGCGGGTCCGCTGCAGTGCGTCGCTCTTGGTGTTCCAGCCCGATGATCGAGACGGGCCCCCAACCCCGCTGCGCCCCGGGAGCCTGATGAAGCTCGTGCCCCATCGTCTCGAGCGCGCGGAGGAGGGTTGGGTCGACTCCGGGCTCGACGCTCAGACGAGGCCCGGAGAAGGGCCCGAAGTCGGCCACGGTCCAGCGCGGGGCCGACTGGGCGTCCTCGAGGGTTTCGCCCCCGAGAATCGACCTGGCCGCGATCTGTGCGACGAGCTGCGGCTGGACCGCTCCCCCTCGTGTCCCGACGACCCACGCCGCCCGGTCCTCTTCGGTCCAGAGGGTGGGAGAAAGCGTGTGAAGCGGCCTCTTGCCCGGTGCCAGTTCGTTGGGATGGCCTGAAAGCAGGCTGAACCCTCCGCCGCGATCCTGGAGCAGGAATCCGGATCGCGCCGCGCCGAAGACCGAGCCGGTCCCGCGGTAGTTCGACTGGATCACGGACACCGCCATCCCGTCAGAGTC
>JBFFIL010000094.1:0-5781 GCA_041556535.1 Acidimicrobiia bacterium
AGGGTCGCCGACCGCCATTCCAATTCTGAGATCGAGGTGCTGATCAGACATTCCTGCCTGTACTGCGAGGGCGAAGTCGACTGCAGCTTGGGGTGTAGCGAAGACGAGCATCGACCCGTCTCCGAGATGCTTCACCACTCGCCCGCCGTGGGGGGAAGCGTGTTGGTCGATAAGGGATTCGATCACCCGAACCTCTTCACGGGCGGTCACGTCACCAACTTGGTTCGTGTATGCGGTGGACTCGACCACGTCGGTGAACACAACGGCCTTGAGGCCAGACCGAGGGACGAAACCGCCGTCATGTCCCAGGTGCTGGAGGACCGGGGTGAGGCCGACGCCGGGATCGGGCCCATACGGGGCTGTTCCCCCTGGGATGGTCACTATTCGAGTGCCGGTGATCGCGGCCGCGATCTGGCGGGCATGCTCGGCGTCGCCCATATCTGGTTCCTCGGACTGGATCACCAACGTTGGTGAAGTGATCCGAGACAGAAACGGCGTCCCGTCCCATTGCATTTGGGCCTCGTAAATCCCGGAGTTGTCTTGGGAGTACGTCGCCGTCATCATTTCGTGGAGGACCGCCCGATCCTCGGGATCGTCTACCCCCTGCAGGAACACCCCCAATGCGAACTCGGCGCTGGTCGATTCGGTCAGAGCCACAACTCCCCGCAGCGTCTCCGCGGCTCTGGCCTCAGACACTGTGGTGATGGCATCGCAGATGACGAGTGAGTCCACTCGCTCAGGTCTAGTGGCGGCATACTCGATGACAACCGGACCCATGATGGCTCTGCCGATCAGAGCAAAGCTCTCCACACCCATCCCATCCGCCACCGCATCGATGTCGAGACACATCGCCTCGGTGGTCATCGATGGTGCCTGGCGCCCCGACACGCCGGCCATCCTCGGGTCGAAGCGAATGACCGTGTGAGTCTCCGCCAGACCCGTGAAGAAACGCCAAAACCAGGTCAGGCGCCACTCCAACGTGGCGTTGCTCCACGAGAGATTGTGCACGATGATCACAGGTGGCCCGTCGCCGATCGACCAATACGCGATCTGAACACCGTCGTCTGTCGTCGCATACCGGATCTCGGGAGCGCGGGGTTCCACCCCGGCGATCCTATTGGTCGCACCGACTCAGCGCCGGAGGCTTCACACGGGAAGGGCGCATCGAAGCGGTTCGACTACCCGAAGTCCCATGGTTCGGACCCGGTCGGCAGTCCTCGCCGGAACAACTGCCCAGCCTTCAACACGCATGCCCGTCGCCTGCCCCACGGCGTGCTCGCCAGCGACCAAAACAGCCCAGTACCGGACTCATCTGCAACCGATCCCAACCGGGCGAGGAAGCCAGCGACGCCTCTAAGCTGGGCAGCCAAGAAGCGAAGAAGCCGAAACGCCAGGCGGCCAGGCGCACAATCAGCCAGCCAGCTTCGGTGCCCCCGGCAGGACTCGAACCTGCGCACCCGGTTCCGGAGACCGGTGCTCTATCCCCTGAGCTACGGGGGCGGGGACACCCCGAGATTAAAGGGTCTGCCGCAGTTCCCTGCATCTCCGTTGCCGGGCCGATTCACGCGCTAGCGCGTCCGGTCGTGTTGGCAATGACTCCCAAGCCACCGACCCGGGGCTGCCGATAATGCACGAGTGTTCGGTTTCACGAGGGAAGTGCGGGCGCTGGGAATGCTCATCACGGGAGGGTTGGCGGTGGGCGCCGTCGGGCTAGCCACCCTCTCCGCGGTGACTTCTGTCCTCTCATCCGGCATCACGACGTTCCTCTGGCTCATAGTGGCGACGCTGGGTGCCCTGTGTGCTGTCGGCTGGTCGATCGGCTGGATCGTCTCACTCAGCCGACCGCCGACGACCGACTAGCGCTCCAGATTGAACACCAGCGCACCGTCACGGTACGGGAAGCGGTCGACGATCAGGTCGGGCAGCATCTCCGGTGAGAGGATGAAGACGGTGAGCGCTTCGATGATCTGCTGGCCGTTCGACGGCCAACCACATGACGAGACGTCCGGAGTGAGCGCGGGCGGGCAGGCAGCGAGTGGATCCTCGCCAGGGCTGTGCACCATGGTGCAGGTGAGGGCGTTGCACCTGAAGTAGACCGTCTCGATGTAGACCGGTAGGAACCCAACGATGTCGTAGTTGGAGAACCCGGTTCCCGGGTCGGCGTGGAGGAGGGGTAGTGCCGCAAATCGGGGCGAATTCGCCAGCTCCGGAGTGAACAGCGGATCCTCATGTTCGAACGGATACGCCTTCCACGCTTCCAGGCAGTCGACCATCTCCGCCCGGTTGCGCACCTGTCCGCCCCCTGGGGCACAGTCGCCAGAGTGTGTCTCTGCGGCGCCCTGGGCATTCAGGTACTCCCAGAGGGGAGTGTGATCGATGTCTTCGGCATATTGGCTGTTGACCTCGACGCACTCCAGTGACTCGTAGGACCCTTGCGGGTAGGCCTCCAGCGCCGGGTCGGAGCTGCTGAGCTCTCCCTTGCAGAGGAGCCGCCCCTCCAGGGTAGGGGTGGCGATTCCCTCGAAGAGACCGGTCTCGATGGCTCCTGCCGCATTGCCGGTCCAAACCTCCACCTGATCGGAAGGGTTCGGCATGACCGGGCAGTTGATCTTGTCGTTCACCCTTCCGGGGGTGACCCAGACGGGCTCGAGCAAATGGTCGGCCCCGGTGACCAGGTTCGTCGCCATTCTCAGGATGTTCTCGCCCGAGCAGAACATCGGCGTCCTATACGACTTATTTCCGTAGAGATAGATGCTCAGCTTCCCGAAATTGCCCTGCACCGAAGCGACACAGGGGTCGATGTCGAGGTTCGCGGTGGCCTGGGCCCAGATGCATGCCTGGCTCCCGCTGGCCCCCGTTGGACCAATCGCGAATGGCAGAACCACCGCGCTCGCGTCGAAGTCCAGGATCCCGTGCGCTGACGCGCTGACCGAGATCGAGTCGGTCCCGACGACTCCGCCAAAGGCTGAGTCAACCTTCGTTCCCGGCAGGACAACACGGACCGTCTGAAGATTGGCCGTGAATGAGATGCAGTCGGAGATAAATGATGGCTGTACGAATCTCGCCGGCTTGAGGGCGTCGACGCAGGAGTCCCAGTCGGTGTCTGTGTACAGGCCGGGGAGCGTTCCGTCGACAACTTCGAGGACCTCTTCTGCACCCCGGCAGGCAGCGAAGCTCGCCCCCACCAGGGCAGCGCAGTCGGGGTGACTGGCCGCTGAGGCGGTACGAGCGAACTGGACCGCCGCCAGCGCACCGAAGTCGGCCGCCGACTGGTGCTGGCGGCGCTCTCCAAAGGCCAACCCGGAGTCCACGGCCAAGGCGGCGAGCCCCATCAGTGTCACCATCATGAGGGCGACGACGATGGCGACTGCCCCCCGCTCCGACTCCTCCCGGGAGGTGTCGTTGACTCTCACGGGCAGGAGACTTTCCCGCTGGACCACGTGGGAGGCTGTTCGATGCGGGTCTCGACTGTGGACTCGAGCCGGGTGACCCCGGCGAAGAGGAAGTCGACCAGCCCCGTCAGGGTCTTGTGCGGCGCCGAGACGGTGACGCTCACGCCCTCGCCGACGTTCGGAGTCTCGTCGTCGGCAACCCAGATTATGAACGTCTGGGAGTCCATGCCCACCAGGTCCATCCTGCTGCAGATCTCCGCTGCCAGGGCAGTGTTGCCGGAGTCGGGGTTATTGACCGCGGTCAGGCGAGCGGCTTCGCGTGCGCCCTGTTTGACGTCGAGATTGCTGGCGAGGGTCCAACTGAACTCGATGACACCGACGAGAAGGAGTATCAGCATCGGCGCGACGAGTGCGAACTCGACGAGATTGGCCCCGCGCTCGGACCGGAAGCGGCTCCTCATCGGATTTCCTCCAATGTGTGGTCATGCCACCCAGAACCACCACCGTGTGTGGCAGATTACCACGAAAGGTGGTCAAGTTAAATGCCTGAAAAAGAGGTGACGACTCAGCGTTGCCCGGAGTAGATAGCCCACGTCCGGGAACGATGTCAGAGGCATGGGCGCATCGGACCCCTCTAGTGTTGAGGCCACCGGCTTGGAAGGGGCATGGAACGGTTCGATCCGAACGATTTCGCACGCTGGCTCCGTCAGAGAGCTGCCACCCGCAGGGCCCGGCAGGGCAACATCAGCTTCCGCCACGAAGACTGGTACGACGACTACGGGCCGATCGAATACGACCCGAAGAGGTACGTCGGCTGCCTGATGTGGCTTGTCCTGGCGATTCTTCTCGTTCTGATCGTGCTTTGGCTCTCCTTCTGCAGTCCGTTTGATGGGGATGGGCCCGAGCTGACCGGCGACCCGATCGTCTTCGCGACCACCACCACCCTCGGTTCGACGGAGAGCACCTCCTCCCCAACGACGACGGAGAGCCCTCGCCGCACATTCGACGATGCAACCCTTGTTGCGATTCTGGAAGCACTCGGCGTGACGGTGGATGCTGACGGCGAGAACGTCAAAGCTCTCGCGGACGCCGTGGGGGATTTGATCGACTCGATCAGCGTGGCCGCGGCTGCCTACCAGGGCGACGACGTGGACATCCGGGGTGTGCTCGCCTTTCTTCTCGACCTCGATCAATTGACGGCCGACCAGACTTTCAACGAGTCGACACTGGAGTGCGGACAGCTTCGTCCTTTGGTCGTGTGTGCCGCGCCGGCACTCCCGATGCCGCCTGGAGAGGTGTTGGTCGTCGCCGTGGAGCATGCAGCGAACATCCCCATTGACGCCGTCGAGAGGTCGTACATCTACTCACTCGTGTTCGAGTCAGACGGAGATCCGTCCAACGACTGGCAGTTCAACCCGCCCTTCGACTGGGACTACTTCAGCGGCACCGATCGCTGGTATCAGGCCACATACACGCACTCGAACGCGGTTTGGTTTCTCGACGTGACCCAGGTCGCTGCGGGAGGCGCCCTTGAGTTCGGGCAGCCGAGCAGTGTCCGTGTTGTCATCGACGGGGCCTGGGTCGTGTGGTTCGTTCCGACCGGCGAGCTCGCGTCGTATCCGGCCTCATACCGGGCCACGGCATTTGGGCATGACGGCGCGTTCACCCAGGACACGCGGGGCGGGGACGTGACCGGGGCGAACCCGACCGAGCCCCTTACGGCTCCCCCAACCGAGACGGCCGACCTGATCCCCTGAAGTGACGGCGAGAAGGATCGTCGCCCTCCTTCCGGTGAGGAACGGGGCCCACCTACTCGGCGACTGGCTCGAGTCCGTCGAGCATCTCGTCGACGCAGTTGTGGCGCTGGACGACGGCAGCAGTGATGACACGCGGGAGGTGCTCACCGGGCATCCCGTCGTGGAGAGCGTCATCTCAACAGGACGCGACGGGGACTTCTCCGGCTGGGACGACCGCGCCAACCGCCAGCGCCTCCTCGATGCGGCGCCAGGGGCCGGTGACTGGCTGATCTTCCTGGACGTCGACGAGCGGGTCCCGCGACTAGACGTCGCCCCGCTCAGAGAGTTCCTCCGTGAGGATGCCAAGCGGGGGTTCGCCTACGGCTTCAAGGTGCACCGGGCGACAGACGATCTCGAGCTGTATGAGCCCAAGGGGACGTGGGTCTACCGCACGTACGCTGCCGAGCAAGGGATGGTCCTCCCCGACCGCAGGCTCCACTTCCCACCGGTCCCGACGTCGATCCCTCGGCGCATGTGGGTGCGGACATCCATTCGCCTGCTTCACGTCGCCACCATCGCTCGCTCCGACCGGGACGCCCGCCTCGACAAGTACCGGTCCGCCGACCCCCAGCTGAGGTGGCAGAAGACGTACG
>JBFFIL010000095.1:0-5711 GCA_041556535.1 Acidimicrobiia bacterium
CCTCAACCGGACCCTTTCCGTGGACGCCGGGAGCCCCCTGTACGGACTGGTCCAGACCGATGCGCCAATCGCTCCTGGCTCGAGCGGCGGGGCCCTGGTAAACGCCCGCGGTCACCTGATCGGGATAACCACGGCCATCGCCGTATCCGACGTCGGCGCGGAGGGGCTCGGCTTCGCCGTCCCTGTCGACCTCGCCGTCGGTGTGATCAACGACCTCATCCGGGACGGATCGGTTCGGCATGCGTTCCTCGGAATTCGCGGGGGCACGGTGTGGGCCCAGCAGAACGGAGCCGAGTATCCCGTGGGTGTGGGAGTGAGCGAGCTTCTGTCCAACTCTGCATACGAGGACGGCGGGGGTCAGGTCAACGACGTGATCTTCCAGGTCGCCGACTTCCCCGTTACGACCATCGACGAGTTGCTTGCCGCCCTTCGCCGCCTGCGCGCCGGAGATCAGGTGGACATTCGGGTCCTCCGCGCCGACGAAGAGCTTGTTCTGTCGGTCGAGTTGGGCGAGCTTCGATGAGCGACGACCTGTTCTCCAAGCTCTTCGAGCTGTTCAACCAGCCGGGACCGGTCAACTGGAAGCTGGCTGCCGAGGTCGCGCGGCATCTCGCAGGCGACCGCCAGCCGGTCGAGCCCTGGGCCGCCGAGGAGTTCCGGGAGCTGGCCCGTCTTGCCGAGTACCGCCTCGAGGAAGTGTCGCCGTTTCGAGCCAAGGCCGCGTCGGACGTACTTCCTCTCGACGCGAGGACCTGGGCCGAGAAGAACCTCGAAGCCTATGGATCGCTGGTCGAGCCTTTCGCCGCTTCGATGGGCGACGACACGGCGGCGGCGGCACTGATGGCGCAGATGGCACCGGTCGTCGTCGGCCTTCAAGTCGGGTCCCTGGTCGGCTCGCTCTCGACCTGGGCGATGGCCGGGTTCGACGCGGGGCTTCCACCGGACCGCGAAGGGCCCATGACCCTCATCGTCCCGAACATCCAGGCCCTCGAAGTCCCGGGAGTCGACCGTCGCGAGGTGCATCTCTGGGTGGTCGCCACCGAGTCCGCCTTCCGGGCGGTTTCGGGGGTGGCATGGATTCAGGATCACCTTGCCGACCTGATCCAGGCCTACGCGGACGCGGCGAAGATCGACCCGACGAAACTCAGTGGGCTCGTCATGGGCGGCACCGACCCCGGTGACCTCGAACGCGCAATAGCGGAAGCCGGCGGGTTCGAGAGTCTCGTCGGAGGCGAGGAGGCCGAGGCCCCCAAGGCCGAACTGGAGGCCTTTCTCGGCACAATCACCGGCTGTGCCAGGCTATTGGCGAGGCGGGCCGTCGAGGAGATGGCGCCCAGTTTCGACGTCATTTCGGCCGCCAGGGACGAGGCACGCCGCGAGGTGACCTCGCAGCCGCAGATCGGAGTTGGCCCGGTTCCGGTGGAGACCACCCACCTGGGCGACGTGTTCAACCAGGAGGTCGAGCGACGCTACGGCGAGAACGCTCTCGAAGTTCTCTGGTCCGACCCGTCACGCATGCCTACCGCGGCCGAATTGCGGGACCCCACCGCATGGGCGGCGCGAGTCCTCCTCGACGGCTGGACCTGAGAGAAGGACGCCTAGCCGAACAGGCTGCGCCAGAGCCGACCCCAGAACCCGGCGCTGTACGGCGCCGGAAGAGCCGAGAGGACCGTCGGGTGCATGTCCGGGGGAAGATCCCCGATCAGCGCCATGCCGCCCGATCGCGTCTCCCAGGCGTAGGTCACCTGACCGGGTGCGAACAGTCGCCCGTAGCTCCTGCCGTCGATCTCGACGTAGACGCCGCCCGGAAGGTCCACCGGAGACGGGGTCTCGAAGACCGCGAACGAGAAGAAGCCATCGGAGTAGTAGGCGAATCGAAAGCCGTCGTCGTCCTCGTACAGGTCCAACCGATCGAAACCGTCCAGCGACTCTGGAAGAGCGGTCGTGATGTCCTGGGTCGATACGAGAATGTCGACCTCGTCGGCTGTCGCGAGCCCGGGAAGGTCAGGGGGGTCCGTGTCGAGTGAGATGAATCGGCGCTGGCAGTAGGTCGCTCCGTCGGCCGAGAACGTCGTAGCGAGCACCATCGCACCTGATGCGTCGTCGAACACCAATTCGGCCCTGAGCACACCGTCCCGCACGAGGCTGTAGGCGGTGGCCGGTCTGCCGAGCACGGTCGTCGGGCCGTCGTCCTCGATCACGTAGAGCGGGAGGGTCTTTTCCTCTGCAGCATCCACCTCGGCGGCCGTGACCACGTCATCGCTTCGAGACAGGGCCCATCCGCCAGAGCCGGCCGCGACCTCGACATCATCGCCCACCGTGGACCCAACACGGATCTGGCCGTCGTGCTGGGCGATCCGCACGACTGCGTCCTTCACCCCGTCGGGGGTCGAGCAACTGATCGCCAGATCGGCAGCGTACGAGGCCTCCTGGCTCCGCTCGAGCAGCTCGTCGAGGTCGGTTGCCCAGGCCGCGCCCGCCGGGACGAGAATGAGCGCCAACGCAACGACGAAGAGCCGCCTCATCGCGTGATCTCCTGGAACCCGGGCACGACCACCTTGGCCGGCCCGAACGCAGGATCGAGCGAGACCCGAGCGCCGAAGCGGCCGCTCAGCACGTCCACCGAGACGGGCTGGGGATCAGGGGCGAACAAGGCCGCCGCAGCGATAACGAGGGCGACGCCGGCAGCCGCTGCGCCCACGAGGAAACCCCGATTGCGGCGGAGGGGCACAGTCACCAGGTCGGCCTCGGGTATGAGCCCGGCGGGCAGTTCGAGGACGGGGAGCGACCTGACGAGGCTGCGAGTCTCCTGCATCTCCTCCAACTCGCGGGCGCAGCGGCCGCAATCCGACATGTGATGGACCAACTGGTATCGCTCTTCGACCGTCAACTCTCCGTCGAGGTAGGCGCTGATCAGCTCCGACGGATGGGTCACGTCAAGATCTCCTTCAGCAACTTCCTGCCGCGGTGGATGCGGCTGCGAACTGTGCCGATCGGCACGGCAGCCGCCTGCGCGATCTCCTCATATGAGAGACCGACGACATCGCAGAGGACGACGGCCTCCCGGAACTCGACCGGAAGCTCGAGCAGTGCTTTCTGGATGTCGTCGCCCAGGGAGACGCTGGCGTACTCGACGTCTGCGCCAGCGGCGGTCGCCCCATCCCAGCGGTCGATCTCTTCGGGAAGAGGAGCCGTCGGCCGGCGCTTGCGCTTGCGGACATCATCCAGGAACGCGTTGCGAGTGATCCTCCAAAGCCAGCCCTCGAAACTCCCCGGCTGGTAGCTGGCGAGCCCGCGGCGGACCCTGAGCAGAACCTCCTGGACGAGATCGCTGGCGTCGTGCGCGTTTCCGGTGAGCCGGTAGGCGAAGTTGTAGATCTTCCGTCCGTAGACACGGGCAACCTCTTCCCAAGTGAGCGGGACGGACTCCACCATGGAGACCTACACCATCAACGGCGACGCCGGGGGCCTGGTTCCCGGGTCGACGCTTAGGAGTCGGAGACTTCTGAGGCTTCTGACGTCGGCTCGTCCGTTTCGTCTTTCGAGCCCGCCTCAATGCCCTTGCGGAATTCCTTCGCGGATGCGCCGAGTGACCTGGCCAGCTCAGGCAGCTTCCGCGCGCCAAAGATGATCAACACGATGAGCAGAACTATCAGCCACTCTTGACCTCTGATCACGAGGATCCTCCTTCACCGGGAATCCTAACCCGATGTGGTGGTTGGCCCACCCGTCCTACCCCAGAGCCATCGAGTCGACGAACCTCTGCACCCGCTCACGGGTTATGAAACGCACCTTGGGCTGGTGTCTTTCGATCTCGTATATCGAGAAAGGGCTGTACTTGTCCGTGATCAGCATTCCGCGCTCGGCCCCCGAAGATCCGAAGTCGGCCAGGAACTGACGGATAACGGAGTCTCCCAACTCAGGGTGATCACCCTCGCCGTAGGCGTCGGTGAGGATGTAGGTGGATACACCGTCTTTCAGGGCCATGTACGAGCCCGGCAGCGCCTGCTCCCGGACTTGATATCCGAAGATCCTCAAAAGGGCGAGGACGAACTGCGGCCCCGTCTCCTTGTCGGGGTCGTGACCCGCGGCTCGGAGCCCCCGCTCGAGGCCCTTCGGTATCTTCAGTTCCTGGCTGAGCGGGGCGAGTTGGTCACCGGGGACGTCGACCTTGGTCTCGTAGACGACCGAGTGGTCGGCCTCCTCCTCTTCGAAGGGGCTCGCAAACGGGTCTCGGGCCACCTTGGCCAGACTCAGCCCTGCCGGGATCATGGGCGGAGGGAGTTCCCCGGCAGAAGGAAGCTTGGTTCGACCCACCTCCCGTGGCTGGCCTCGACCGGCCACGGCAATGATCACCTCGACGTCATCGATCGGGAGTGTGTGCCGCTTCTCACGAACGACCTCGACTGCCTCATCCACCAGAAGATCGTGGAGCACTTGGTCTTCCTCTGCGGGGAGCGGGACATCGAATGTCACTTTCGCCTCGTCGCCGTGCACATGGAAGTCGGCGACAGGAGCGCGCTGGCCGGTCTCGACGTCGAAGAGATCACGGCCCGTCGACAATCCGAGACCGGCCGCCGTGGACGGCTGATCCTCGGCTGCTTTCATCTTCTTCTTCCGGGCGCTGAAGAGGTAGATCACAACCGCGGCGACGATGACTACGACTACGGCTACGGCGAATGGGTTCATTTCTAGGCTTCCCCTCGATTGGAGGCCGGATTGTAGGTCTCCACATTCTGCCCCTCTTCACCCCGGATTGTTAAGTCGAAATCCGACGATTACGCCACTTCCCCGACGCACTTCGCACCAGAATCGAGTCGATGGCGTTTCGCTCCCACGTCATGCGGTCGTTGGACATGTCCCGTCCGTCCAATCTCTTGATCGTGGGTCTGGTCGTCGTGGCAGCCCTATCCGCTGCATTCGTCGTCTGGACTTATGGGGAGAGCGAGGTGCTGCTCGCCCCTGTGTACACCTTCGTTTCATGGGCGTTGGTGAGGGAAATCGACCCGGACCACGAGGCTTCCGCCATCATCGCGGCATTCGCCGCAGGGTCCTGGGTCGTAGCGGGACTCGACGCGTCGGGCCTGGCCTTCACCGCCGGCCTGGTCGTGGCGACGAGGCTGGTGGTCAACTCAACAGGTCGAAGGCCGCTTCCCACCGACCTCGGCGGAGTCGTCGTGATTGCCGCCGCGCTGTCATTCAGCGCTATCGGTTGGGTATCAGGGTTCGCCATAGCGATAGCGATCTACGTCGACGATCGGATGGCCGATTGGCAGAAGGCGATGAGCGTGGCGGCCGCCGCTGCTGCCGCATCGGCGGCGTCGGTCATCGCCACGCTGGCTTCGGTCTTTCCCGAGAGGACACCGGCTGTGATCCCCGAGCTAGTCGCTGCGATCGGGCTGCTGGGGCTGATCGCTTTCGCCCGGGAGCCGGAGACTCCCGCTTCCCTGGTGGACTCGAGACGCAAGACCCCAATGATGGCCGGGCGTCTTCACGCTGCTCGCGGATTGGCGGGGGTGGCAACGTTCGCGGCTGTCATCCTCGCCGGCCAAGCAGGTGCGGCCCTGGCGCCGGCCGGGATCGCCCTCGCCCTGTCGTTGGCCTCGAACGAGCTCGAGCGAATTCGCAGGCGGGCGCGGTAGCGTTCGACCATGTGTCGCTCAATCAAACGGCTCCGCGAGGGTGCGGTGCCCGCGCCTCCCGAGGAGATC
>JBFFIL010000096.1:0-5710 GCA_041556535.1 Acidimicrobiia bacterium
CGCCTCGACCACGGCGACCTCGGCGCCGGCCCGGTAGTCGGACTCGTCTTCGTAGGCCGCGATGATCATTCCCTCACCTTCCCCGGTTGCCACAAGCTCGGCGAATTGCATTCCCTCGATCGCCTCCATACGGGCTCTCAGAGACTCCGCCAGGGCAATGAGATCGTCGTTTCGGTCCTTGTCCCAGTGCAGCCGGGTCATTCGATAGAACATCGCTCCTCCAGCGGTAGTGGCGTGTCGGCCTCCTCATCCAGGAACGCGAGAACGAACCGATGTATGCCGGCGGGCCGTGCGTCCGCGCGTTCCGCGAGCGGTATCGTCGCCCGGTGGGCACCTCGATCGTCCTTGCCGAAGACACGTTCATCGTGCGTGAAGGCGTGCGGATGCTCCTCGACCAGGCGGGATACGACCTGAAAGCTGCGGTGGAGAGCTACGACGAGCTGATGGAAGCCGTCGAACTGCACACGCCCGACGTCGTGATAACAGATATCCGCATGCCTCCCACCCGGACCGACGAGGGTGTCCGAGCCGCCCGGGAGATACGCGAGTCCCATCCCAAGACCGGCGTCGTGGTCCTCTCCCAGTACATCGAGGCTGCGTACGCGCTGGACCTCTTCTCGGCTGGCGCCGACGGGCTCGCCTACCTGCTCAAGGAGCGTCTCGGAGACCTGGACCAACTGACCCATGCGATCTCGGAAGTGCGAAGCGGGGGGTCGGTGATCGACTCGAAGGTGGTCGATGCATTGATAAAGGCCAGGACGAGACCCCGCTCGCCGCTGGCCGACCTGACGGAGAGGGAGAGGGAGGTCCTTTCCGAGATGGCCCAGGGCCGTACCAACTCGGCCATAGCGGAGGCCCTCTTCCTTTCCGAGCGGGCGATCGAGAAGCACATAAACTCGATCTTCACCAGATTCGGCCTGCTTCCGGAGAAGGAGACCAATCGCCGGGTGCGGGCTGTGCTCATATTCCTGGCCGAAGAGGAGGGCTGAGGAGATGGTCCGAGTTCTCATCGTCGATGATCAGGAGGCGTTTCGCTCGGCCGTCCGGATGGTGGTCGAACTCACCGACGGCTTCGAGGTTGCCGGTGAGGCCGAAAGCGGTGAGGCGGGAGTCGATCTCGTGGAGGAGTTGGAGCCCGATCTCGTGTTGATCGACATCAACATGCCCGGGATCAACGGGCTGGAGGCAACGCGGAGGATCGTCGCGGCCCGACCCGAGACGAGGGTGGTTGTGTTCTCCACCTACGAGGCAGGCGAATACGAGTCGAGGGCCAAAGAAGCGGGAGCGGTAGCTTTCATCCCGAAGTCGGAGTTCGACCCGGGGGCACTGGTGTCTACTTGGGAGTCCGCCTCCTAGACCGGTATCGCCCCCGAGACCGTGGTGGCCGTGCCTGCCGCGGATCGCACAGCAAGGGTTCCGCCTACGGATTCGATGCGGTCGGCCATGTTCTCCAACCCGGAGCCCAAGTCACTGGCGTCGATGTCGAATCCGGGCCCGCTGTCTGTGACGGTGAAGGTGAGTATTCCACCAGTTTCTATCAGCTGGATACGGATGGGCGGTTGGGCGTGCTTCACCGCGTTGGTGACCGCCTCGGAAATGCCGAAGTAGACAGCTGCCTCTGTTTCCGCTGGGTAGCGGCCGACACTGTCACGGTCGAAGTGGACTTCGACCGGTGTCGAGCGGGCCAACAATGAGACCGCCGGTCTCAGACCTTCGGCTTCCAACACCGGCGGGTAGATCCCCTTGGCCAACGACTGGACGTCGTCCAGAGCCGCCTGGGCCTCATCAATCAACTGAGCCAGGAGGCCCTCCAGCTTCTCGTCGCCAGCCCTGGCAGCGAGCTGTGAGGCGACACCCATCTTGACCTTCAAAGCCACGATGAACTGTTCGGCACCCTCATGGAGATCCTGTTCCAGCCGGCGACGCTCACCATCCTGAACCCCCAACAGCCGCGCCCTCGACTCCTCCAGCTCGGTAGCTCTCCGGCCAAGTGAGTCGTTGAGACGCTGATAGCCCAACACCGCCCCGGCCGACCCTGCCAGGTCGGCAATCAGGGAGCGCTCAGCCGAAGACAGCACCGCGCCCCTCGGCTTTATCACTTCCAAAGCACCCACAACTTCGTCGTCGTGTGTTACCGCGTACGTCCCCTCGCGGTCGAGATCCACAGCAGCACCAGCAACGGCACTCGCAGGGCTAGTGGCCGCAGCAACCATCGACCCAGGATCACCCAGCCACACGGTGGCCCGGTCCGCTCCTGTCCCCTCCTGAAGCAGAACGGCAAGCCGACCAACAATCCCCTCACCGCGCTCTGCGCCCGACATGCGCTCCGTGATGTCACCCAGCACCTCAAAGGGGGTTGCCCGGCTTCCGTATACGAGCCGGTTGGCCCACCGTTGCGCCCGATGCCGCACCGGCTCGAACGCGACGGCAACGAGCGCCGTTGCCCCGATCGGCAACAGAAGACCATCAGACTCCCCACCAATCCACCGACCCAAACCCACAACGACCAACGCGTAGGTCACCGTGATGAACCCGGCCAAGGTCGCCAACACCACGGTCCGACTGATCACCAAATCGATGTCGTAGAGGCGGTACTTGAGGACTGCGACGCCGATCACAATGGGAATGGCAGCGAAACCGATGGAGATGGCGGTCTGCTCCCACAGGTCGTCGGCGCCTTCAAGCCGGAAGTCGGAGGCGACCGTGACGGTCATCACAGCGGTAAGCAACAGTGCTCCGGCCACGATCAGCCACTTGATCTGTAGTCGGCTCTCGTCCTCAGCCCTGCGAAAACGCGAGACAAGTGATCCGGCGGCGCCTGCGAACGACAGCGTGAAGAGCGGAAAGAAGATCTGCCGCAGCACATCGCCTGCGGGACTTGTGGCCGCGTAGAGCGGGCTTATCGCCGTTGCGAGACTCTGGTCTCCGCCCCAGCCGCCACTCAAGAAGGCCGCAGACGCTCCGACCAGGGCGCAGACCGCGATCGCCCATCCCATGGGGCGCCATCGATGGCCTGGAAGAGCTCCATCGGGGAAGAGCAGCAAGACCGCCGGCAGGGTGATGACAGAAGCTGTGTTCAAGGCGCTTCCGGTGGCGTCGAGCCAGCCCGCTGTCACCGGGTTGTCCGCTACCCGAGCGAGAGTCGGACCGAGGCCGCCCAGCCATGTGCCACCTCCGAAGACAACCAGCAAGTAGCCAATGCGGTTGCCGGGCTTCTTCCACACGATCAGCGACCCGACGACGAGTCCGGCGAGAAAGGCCAGACCCCATGGAATGGCCTGATCCCAACCCACACTGGAGTAAACGGCGATTGCGGCCAGGAAGGCGAGGGCTCCGGTCGACGCCGCTATCCGCCGTTTCATGCGGGGACCGGCTGGTGGGTTGGGATGGTGGCTGTGATGCGCGTCCCGGCTCCGGGTGTCGAATCGATGTCGAGTGTCCCCCCGAGGGCGTCGACGCGGTCTCCGATGTTCGTGAGGCCCGGGCCCTTTTCGATATCGGAGAGATCGAATCCGATCCCGTCGTCACGGACGTCAAAGACGAGATCGCCGTTGGTTTCGGTCAAGGTGACCAACACCGATTGGGCTTGGGCATGGCGGATCGAGTTCTGGGCTGCTTCGAGGACGCAGAAGTAGACGGTGGCCTCTATCTCTCGGGGGTGACGCCGTACCCCTGCCGCCTGGACGGTCACCGGTATCGGCTGGCGGTGGAGTTGGGTGCTCAAAGCCGGCCCCAATCCCTCCGCCTCCAGGAGAGGCGGGTAGATGCCACGGGCCAGAGTGCGGAGGGAGTCGATGGTCATGTCCGCATCGTCTTTGACCGTTGTCAGGACCTGGGCCACATCGTCGAGTCCAGCTTTCTGCGCCATCGACTCGCTGATCCCGATCTTGATCTTGAGGGCAACCAGCCGCTGCTGGGCCCCGTCGTGAAGGTCGCGTTCCAACTTCTGGCGGGTCTTGTCCTGGATGGACACGATCCGCCGCCGCGACTCACGAAGCTCATTGACACGCGCCCTCAGGTCGTCCGTCAGTTGGAGGTTCCTCAGGGCAAGGCCAAGACCCGAGGACACCTTGTCGAGAAGCTCCTCGTCGGTGGGCAAGAAGGTCTGGCCCGAAGGCAGGGTCAGCCTGATCACCCCCAGCCGTTCCCCATCGTGGCTGATTTCGGACTCAACATCCCCGCCACCAGTTTCCTCCGGCCAGGATGCGATGGGGTAGAGGTCCTCACCCCTCACCCCCAGAATCGAGACCGCCGTGGCGGTGGTCCCCTCGGCGAGAGAGCGGGCCACCTGACCCAGGACAGCGGGATCGACAGCAGAGACGCTCTGTGAGAACGATGACAGGACCTCATAGGGAGTAGCCCGCCTCCCATAGACCATTCGATTGGCCACCCGCTCCAACCGACGACGCAACGGCTGAAACGCAATGGCAATGATCACCGTCGCACCGATCCCCAACCACACATTCGGCTGCCCGGCGCCGAAGAGTGCACTCACACCGACAACGATCCCCACGTAGACCGCACCGATGAAGACCGCCAGCGAACCAAACACGAAAGTCCGCGATATCACGACATCGACGTCATAGAGCCGGTATTTGCCTACTGCGATCCCGTACGAACTGAGAAAGGCCACCTCGGCGATCATGGCCGGCCACACCAAGAGATACTGCAGTTCGGTCCCTCCGAGTACGAAGCCGGGCCCCATGAAGGTGACCACCATGATCGAGGCACCCCAGAGGACCCACTTGATCTGTTGTCTCGCCTCGCCGCTGCTGCGACGGAGCCGAACCCAGAGAGCGGCGAGTGAGAGCATGGCTGCGAGGCCGACCACTGCGAACCCAATCGCCATTGAAACCGAGTTCTCGACGACGCTCGTGCTCGTTGGCCGAAAGCTCCAGGCGGAGCTGACTGCTGTGATGACGATGCCTACGGCGGCAAGGAAGCCGACCCATCGCCATCGAGGCGAAGGCAGCTTTCCGTCTGGAAAGAGCAGCAAGCCGTATGTCACCAGCGGCAGAAAGCCGGGCACCCACGTCCATCCGGTGAACAGCAGGACCATTGCCGCACCCCTGGGAAGTGATGATGGGACCAACGGCTCGAGGACCAGGGACAACTCGACGTCGAACGCGATCCAAGCCGCCGTTGCCCCAAACTCCGTGACGCCGAGAAAGAACGCCGCGGAGGCCATGGTCCAAACCACGGGGTTGTTCGATTGGCGGCCGGCGAACAACCATGTGAACACCGAGAAAAACACCGAGATCAGCACGATGAAGGCGGAGAAGGCGGAGAACCAGGTCCCGAGGCCGACCCGAGGGATCGTCAACCCCGTCGCGGTCAAGGCAAGTGCCCCACCCAATGCCGCAGCCGTGCGGAGCAGCCTCACTCTCGCCCTATCGGTCATGACGGGTCCCGTCTCGGGAATCGGTAGGCCTGAACGGGTTCCCGTCTGCCCTTGACCGTTTCCGGCTCGAGTCTGTCGGCGTCGGGCTTACCTGACAAGGCGTCCCAGGTTGGACCGCTGATCACCGTCTCTCCTGGCTCGGCCCACTGTTGTAGGCGCTGTGACAGGTTGACGGTGTCGCCGATGATCGTGTATTCGAGCCTCTCCTCGGAGCCCAGGAGAGCAGCGGCCACCAGCCCCGTGGAGAGGCCGATCCCGAGACCAAACGAGTCCAGTCCTTCCGCCTTCCACCCGGCGTTTATCTCCTCC
>JBFFIL010000097.1:0-5705 GCA_041556535.1 Acidimicrobiia bacterium
GGTCTTCGCCTTGATGGTGGTCGTCCATCCCCTCCTCATGAACACGCTCTGGGCAGAGAAGAACTCGATCTACCACCCGGTGACCGGATTCGATGCTCCGACCGTGTCCAGAGTCGTCGTCGAGCAGGTTTCCGACCCGGACACGGAGATCGCCCTCAACCGGGCGATATTCAGCGTCAATCCATTGTCCAAGGTCGGGGATGTCGTCGAGGTGCGTCTTCAGCCTGCGCCTCCGTCCGGTGAGCACTGGCTCGGGACGGACCCCTTCGGGCGTGATGTCTTCTCCATGCTCCTCGCCGGCGCCTGGCCGACGTTCCTGGTTGGGTTGTCGGCCGCGGTCACATCGGCGTTGGTGGGTACGGCGATGTCGGCGGCCTCGGCGGTGTTCAGGGGACGCACTGATCGGGCCCTGTCGCGGCTCTCGGACGTGCTGCTCCTCCTCCCGGCACCTCTGGCCATGATCGTTTTCGGCGCGGGAGGCTTCGGTGAGCTGAAGCCGTTGTGGTTCGGCGTCATGTTCGGCGTCCTCGCCGGGGCGAGCACCTCGGCGATAGTCCTCAGGTCACACGCCCTGGCGACGATGGAGAGGCCCTTCATGGACGCGGCTCGGGTGTCGGGCGCACGAGGGTGGTATCTGGGTTCCTACCATCTGGTACCCCATCTGATACCCCTTGCTGCGGTGACGATGGTGACCTCCGTGGTGGGTGCTGTCGTGGCCCACGGCTTCGCTTCGTGGCTCGCGTACAGCGATGGCCTCACCAATTGGGGGGCGATGATGTTCGTCGCCATCGGCTTCTCCGAGCTTCACGGCGAGTTCGCCTGGAACGTTCTCATCGCCGGCGCGGTCGCGATCTCCGTCTTCTGCGCCGGCTTCTACCTGATCTCGCTGGGTCTGAAGGACGTCGCCTTCCACGGAGGAGAGGGCCCGCGGCGCCGAACGGGCATCAGAACGCTCTCGGCCCGCCCCTCGAAGTCATGACCTCCGCCCCCACCCCGGTCATCGTCCCGGACACGGATGATGGTGTCGACGTCGACAAGCCGTGGCAGGTGGTCGTGTGGAACGACCCCGTCAACACGATGTCCTATGTGGTGTACGTTTTCCGCAAGCTGTTCGGATACGACGAGACCAAGGCGACCAAGCTCATGCTTCAGGTTCACTACGAGGGTCGAGCAATAGTTTCGCACGGTCCCCGGGAGAAGGCTGAGGTCGACTGCTACAGGCTCCACGGGCACGGGCTATGGGCGACTCTCGAGCAGTGAGCCATTTCACCTGGACAGCGACCGGGATCGAGGTCTCGTTCAGTGTGGCGGAGAGGGCGTTCCTATCCGATGTCCTGCCGGTGCTGGCCGGTATCGGAGCGGTCGGCGATGACCCGGCTGCGACCCGCCTCAATGTTCCGGTCTATCTCGACGACGCCGACGCAAACGAAGAGTGGTGGCGCCTCATGGGAGCCGACCTCGACGCCTCCAGGAAGTCGGATCGCCAGGTCTTCCAGCGTGTAGTCGCCGACGACGAGACAGTGTTGCTCAGTGACGCCGAAGCCGATGCGTTTCTGCGCGTGGTGAACGAGGCGCGTCTCGCCCTGGGTGCCAGGTTCGGGCTAGATGTGGAGGACGACCACGACCGCCTCCCCGAGCAATCGCGACAGGTGCTCGACTACCTGGGTTGGGTGCTGGAGGAGCTGACAGCAGCGCTGTCTCGGGGGCTCTGAACCGAGTGCGGCTAGCTCTGTGGAGGGTGTAGGTTCGGATCTGTGACTGGTGACCCCATCGCGGGTCTGCGCAGCGCGGCAGGCTCATTGATCTCGGTATACGTCGGTAGGCCTGCGCCGGGGGGCTTTGGCGCACTTCTCTCGGACCTCGTCAAGCCCCTGCGGGAGAGATCCGAGTCACTCGGTCGACGCGTCCAGAAGAGCGTTCGGGCGGACACCGAGCGGATTCACGGGCTCGCCGGGAGGTTCGAGGTAGAGATCGCTCCGGCCTACGCGATCTTCGCTTCCGCCCTTGATGACCTCTTCGTGCTGGAACCCCTTGCCCACCCGACTCCGAGCATGTCGACCATCGGCCCCCGCCCCTATCTGAGACCGTTGCGCGCGGCGCCCCGGGCTCTTCGGTCGGGAATTCTCGTGGCCGACCGCGCCATGGCGCGAACCTATGTCGGCTTCGCCGGGATCGTCGAGGAGCTGCAGCGCCCCCTGACCGCCGACATCGGGAAACGGAACTATGGGGGATTCGCGGGCTACGAGGAGCAAGGGATCAGGGCGCATGCCGACGAGGAGACCTCGAAGCTGTGGCGTGAGGCGGGGTCGCGGCTCCTGGAGGAGCATCAGAGAGAGCCGTTCGACTACCTGGCGATCGGCGCACACGGGGAGGCGGTGGAGGAAGTCTCGAGAACCCTTCATCCCTACCTGGCCAGGCTCCACCGGACCAGCTTCGTCGCCAACCCCCATGGTCTTGCGCTGTCCGGGGTGCGGACGGCGATCGCCACGAGAGATGCCGACATTCGACGGCAGCGGCAGTCGGCTTTGGCTGGTCGGGTCTGTGACACCGCGTGGAGTGGCGGCAACGCCGTAGTCGGCCTCACGGCGACGCTGAATGCGGCGAACACCCAGGCCATCGACACCCTCGTGGTGGCCGGTAGGTTCGGGCGGCCCGGGGCGATATGTGACAACTGCGGGCATCTTGCCCGCCAGGCAGGGACCTGTGGGGTCTGTGGCTCGGCGATGTTCGCGGTGGAGGACATCGTCGCTGCGGTGATGGACGCGACAGTGGCCAATGGGGGAGCGGTCTTTCAGATAGACGTCCCCTCCCCTCTGGACCCGCGCGGCATCGGCGCACTGACGCGTTTCACCGTCGTGAACTGATGACCACAGCCGCCGTGGTTCTCGCTGCTGGGGCATCCCGCCGCCTGGGCCGGCCGAAACAGCTGGAGCCGTGGGGCGTGACCAACCTCTTGAGTCACGTCGTCGAGCGAGTTCTTCGCTTCCCGGTGGACGAGGTCTGGGTCGTTCTCGGCCATGACCACGAGCGGATTCTCCAAGGCACCGACCTCGGCGATGCCTTCGTGGTGGAGAACCCTGAGTGGGAGGAGGGGATAGCGTCCTCTATCCGGGTAGGACTCGACGCGGTCAACAGGCTGTCGAGATGCGATCAGGCGCTGATTGTCATCGGGGACCAGCCCGACGCCTCCGTCGACGTCGTCACCGAGCTGCTGAAGTCACACTCGAGGGCCGGAAAGCCGGTATCGATACCCAAGTACCGCTACAGCCGGGGCACTCCGGTTGTGATCAATCGTTCACTCTGGCCCCGGCTGATGAGCCTCGAGGGTGACGAGGGCGGAAGACGCTTGTGGCAAGCCCATCCGGAGTGGGTGAATGAGGTTTTGTTCCCGGAGGAACCGCCTCGCGACGTGGACACAGAGTCTGATGTCGAGGACTTGCGCCCGCGGCACGGTGTCTGAGCCGGACGGGTTCCGCGTCGTATAGAGTCGGGTTGCCGGTTCAGGACGTTGAGGCGAGAAGGGACGATGGCGCGAATCGATCAGGTTGCCGGCGTGAGCCAACGACAGGCCACGCTCCTGCGCAAGGCAGGCGTCCGCACCGGCAAAGCCTTGACCGAAGCGGCCTCGACCCGAAGGGGTCGGACCGAGTTGTCCAAGGCGACGGGCATCAGCCCGAAGGACCTCCAACTATGGGTTCATCACGCCGACCTGCTGCGCGTGCGCGGCGTCGGAGCCGAGTACGCCGACCTTCTCGTGTCCTCGGGCGTGGACACCATCCGCGATTTGAGACGCCGCAACCCGACCGCTCTCGTCGCCAAGATCATCGGGATGAACGGAGCCCGGAAGATCGTGAGCCGCCTCCCCACCGAGTCGATGGTGGAGGGTTGGATTGACTCCGCGGCCGGATTGGACCCTTCGATCCAATAACGAGAAGGGGGCCTCGAAAGGCCCCCTTCTCAGTGTGAGGAGGAGTTGAGCTCAGGAACCGGTCTTGGCCTTGGGGGCCTTGGCCGACTTCGCTGAGCTCGTCTTCGCAGCTGTCGACGACTGTGTCGTCTCAGCAGCAGAAGTCTTTGTGGGCGCGCTCTTCTCCGCGGCCTCCGCAGCGGGCGCCTCTTCGGCGGTCTGGTCTTTGGCGGCCGCCTCCTCTTCCGGAGCTTGCTCGGCCTTCTCATCGGCCTTCTCCGGCCGGAACGAGTGGCGCCAGGTGTCGAGCATGTCCTCGAGCTGATCGCGCAGCTTTCCGACTTGCTCTTTGGCCTGGTCCAGGTCGACCTTCGAGGAGATCTCCTCGACGACCTTGCCTTCGCTGATACGGCTAAAGAGCTTCTCGCCCTCGGCTGCCCAGTCACTCAATGCCTTTGAGGCAGCCTCGCTGTAGCTGGCGCGCTCTTCGCTGAGCTTGCCCCGGAGGGCCTCCACGCGGTCGCCGACTCTGCGTGCGGCGACGACTGGTGCGCCAACCGCGGCGTAAAGAACGTTCTTGGCTTCCATCTCTGTCACTCCTGTTCTGTCGGGGCCGGATCCACGCTGCGGACCAGCGTCCGATACATGTCGAGTAGCACGCGCTTCTGGTCGGCGTCCAGGCGCTCGTCGTCCTCTATCGCTTCGAACACCGTCGCCGGGGCGAGGTCCTCGTCGACGAGGCCTGCCCTCCTGTAGAGGGAGTTGGCGGAGATCTCGAGTGCGCGGGAGAGGCGTTTGAGGATCTCGGCCGATGGCTTCCTGATTCCCCGCTCGATCTGGCTCAGATAGGGGTTGGAGATCCCTGCCTTGTTGGCCAGTCGTCGCAGTGAGAGGTTTGCCCTCTCTCGTTGCTGACGGATGAACCCGCCCAGGTCGCTGTGCTTGCTCTCGTTCACTTTCTGCAAGCTTACAGCTAGCTGCTAACTATTGCAAGCGTGTCGCGAGCGGTCGCCCCTCAGACCAGCGTTGTGCCTATCGCACTCCCGATCGCCCAGGCGCCTACACCACCCAGCCCGGCGATCGCAACGTTCTCCAGCCCGGACTTGAGCCAACCGATCCGCGCCACCCTTGCTTTGACGACTCCCACCGCAAAGAGCCCTCCCAGGGCGAAGACCGTTGCCCAGATCAGCCCGGTCATGGGGCTGTCAACGACGACGAAGGGGATCACCGACGGGAGCGAGCCGAAAAGGAACAGCACCCCGGAAGCGAACATCGCACGAAACGGGGATCGTCGCTCCGAGTCCACCACGCCGAACTCGAGTGCCTTCATAGCGTTGAGGAGGGCCTGGTCCGACTTGTTGAACGCAGCCACGAGCGTGGGCACGTCATCGTCGGCTATGCCCATGTCTCTGAAGAAGCCCCCGAGCTGCTCCAGCTCCATTTCCCGGTGATGGCGGAGGTGGATCTTCTCGAGTGTCAATTCGGCCTCCAGCACCTCGTCCTGAGACTTCGTTGCCAGATACTCCCCGGCGGCCATCGAAATGGCACCCGCGATCGCGCCAGCAATCGCGGTCAACAGCACCTCCCCGGTGGCCAGGCCACCACCAACGACCCCGGCTATGAGAAGGAACATCGAGACGAGGCCGTCGTTGACCCCGAGGATTATGTCCCGCCAATACTGGCGGGACTCCCCGATGTGAGGCTCGTAGGGGATGGACCCCGTCTTCGCGTCATCGATTGACATGCCACCGATGGTAACGAGGGCTCATTCGGCGGTTGAAGCCCTGCCGAGCGCTAC
>JBFFIL010000098.1:0-5610 GCA_041556535.1 Acidimicrobiia bacterium
AGGCCCCTCTACCAGATCACGGGGGAGGCCGAATTCAATGAGGTGTTCTTCGATGACGCCAGAGTCCCGGATTCGAACAGGATCGACGCCGTCGGAGCCGGATGGCGGGTGTCGGTGACGACGCTCATGAACGAGAGAGTCGCGATCGGGGGCAACGAGGTGCCCAGGGGATCGGGCACTATCGCGGGTGCGGTCGAGGCCTGGCACGCGTCCGGTTCGTCCGACCCCGTCCTGCGCGACGAGCTGCTGCATTGGTGGACCGAGGTGGAGGCATCGAGGCTGACCGCGATCCGCGCCAACGAGATGGCTTCGATGGGGACACCGGGCCCCGAAGGCTCGACCGGGAAGCTCGACTGGGCCACCTTGAACAAGGAAGTCACCAACTTCACCCTCGACATCATGGGTCTGGAAGCAACGATTTTCCCAGGGGGTTACCAGTTGCGCCGGCCCAACTACGGCGAGGCGCAGGTGCCCCAGCGCGCCTTTCTCAGGACGAGGGCGAACTCGATCGAGGGCGGTACCTCGGAGATAATGATGAACATCCTCGGCGAGCGAGTGCTCGGTCTCCCGGGTGAGCCAAGAGTCGACAAGGACGTCCCGTGGCGAGAGGTCCCCCGTGGCTGAGGAACGCGTCTCCTACGCCTTCACGGAGGAGTTGGACCTGATTCAGTCCACCGCCCGGCAGTTTCTCGAGGAGCGTCTCGATCTCGAGACCGTGCGTGAGCTGATGATGTCCGAGGAGGGATTCGACCGAGGGCTGTGGAAGGAGATCTCGGATCTGGGGTGGACCGGACTGGCGATCGATGAGGCCTACGGCGGCTCCGGTTATGGGATGGTCGAGATGACCGCGCTCTTGGAGGTGATGGGCCGTTTTCTGACCCCGGGGCCTTTCTTCGCCACTGCCGTGCTCGCTGCGAGCGCCATCGGCGGCACCGCCACGGCCAGCCAGAAGGCCGAGCTGCTTCCGGGTTTGGCGTCGGGGGACACGATCGCCACCCTTGCGGTGTTCGAACAGCAGAGAGATTGGTCGGGCACGGGTGGAGGCACTACGGCAACCGCCGACGGAGACGGCTGGGTGCTCGACGGGGCCAAGCGGTATGTGCTCGACGCCGCCAGTGCCGACCTCTTTGTGGTGGCTGCTTCGGATGGAGACGGAACATCGCTGTTCACCGTTCCGGCGTCCTCGGAGGGTGTCAGCGTCGAGGCGACACCGACACTCGACGCGACACGCCGCCAGGGGAATCTGATGCTGAGCGAGGTTCGGGTGCCTTCCTCAGCGCGACTCGGTGACGCCTCAGCCGATGCGGGCCTGGCCCAAACGCTCCGACTCGGCACCGTGGCTCTTTCCGCGGAGCAGGTGGGAGGAACCTCGTGGTGCCTCGATACCTCTGTCGAGTACGCGAAGTCGAGGCACCAGTTCGGCCGTCCCATCGGCAGCTACCAGGCGATCAAGCACCGGTGCGCGGAGATGTTGATCAAGCTGGAGCATGCCAAGTCGGCCGCATACCACGCGGCCCGTGTGACCGAAGACGAGGAGGAGCTCGCAGTCGCGGCGCCTCTCGCCGGCTCGATCTGCTCGGAGGCATATCTCTGGGCCGCCGGAGAGACCATCCAGATCCACGGCGGGATCGGATTCACATGGGAGCACGATGCCCATCTCTTCTTCAAGAGGGCCAAGGCTTCGTCGCTACTTCTGGGTGATCCCCGGTATCACCGCGATCTGTTGGGCAGGGCCATCGGGGTCTGAGCCCGAGGCGAGACGCTCAGCCCGGGATCTCGATACGACGAAGCGCAACGGGCCGGTTGTCGCCGTTGGTGACGATCGGCTGGTTGACCCACATGGATCCGTCGGGCCCAATGGCGATTCCGTTCGGTGTGATGAACGTCGCCTCTGCCAGTGTTCCGTCGTCGACTCCTTGCTCGCCGCTGCCGGCGAAGACCGTGGCGACGTCAACTAGGTCTCGTCATCACCATGGACATCGGTCCGGGATGACTCGGCGTGGATCGATCGATCCTGATGAACGTGGCGTGCCTCTACCGGTTGGTGTGCGGCGTCGTCGATGAACAACTGGCCGGCATCGACGTGGAGCACGGCCGGCCCGTATGCCTCCGAGAGGTTTCTGGTGTTGAGCACCTCGCCCGGGGTCCCTGACGCGACGACCCGTCCCGACAGGAGAATCACGTGGTCGGCTACCCGTGCCTCCGACAGGTCGTGGGTTGTGATCACAACGGTGCATCCGTCGGCCAATTCGCTGTGGATGGCTTCGTCTATGGCCTTGGCTGTTGGAAGATCGATGCCCGTCATTGGCTCGTCCAGCAAGAGAAGGTCATGATCCTGGGCGAGGCCCTGGGCCACGAACGCCCTCTGGCGTTGTCCGCCGGAGAGGTCCCGGAGTTGCTTCGAGCCCAGCCCGGCCATGCCAAGTCGCTCCATGGCCCGGTCGACCGCCTGACGGTCTTCCCGTCTGACTCTGCCGAGGGCGCCCTTGCCGGCATATCGACCCATCATCACGATCTCCCTCACCGATATGGGGAGGGCGTCGTCGACCTTCGTGGTCTGGAGCACGTGGCTGATCCGGGGTCTGCCATTGGTCGCCCCCACGACGCCGAGGGTGCCGGTGAGAGGCTTGTTCAGGCCGGCGATTGCGTTGAGCAATGTCGACTTGCCCGACCCGTTGGGTCCTATCACGGCAGTGACCTGGGCGCGGGGTATCACGAAGGATGAGTTGGCCAACGCCACGGTCTTGCCGTATCCGAGGACGAGGTTCTGGGCCCGAACCGCCACATCGCTCATCTGCACTCCTCGCATCGGCCCTCGATCTCGAGTGCGTGGTCGCTCGCGGTGAACGCCGCCCGCTCGCCGATCAGGTCGACGAGTCTTTGGACCTCTTCCTCGAACTGCTGAGGGAGCGTGAGGTCCTCGACGGTGCCGCAGTTGATGCAGATGAGGTGGTGGTGGTGCCCTTGCAGCCATTCGGCCAGCTCGAATCGGGTGATGCCGCCCATGCTGAAGTGATTGACGATCACCCCGGCTCTCTCCATCACCGCAAGTGAGCGGTAGAGCGAGGAGAGCGGCACGGCCCTTCCGATCTGGGTGTGGAGCTCCGCGGCGGATCGGGGCCCGTCGGCGCCGGCAAGCGTCGAGACGACTGTCCTGCGTCCCTGCGTGTAGCGGACCTCATGGTCGCGGAGACGGCGCTCCACCTCGCGATCGAGGCTCGTTGTTGTCACTATCGGCCTTCCCGGAGTACCTTATCGACGGAAATGAGAACGATTCTCATTATACGCGGAAGATGAGATTGCGAACCGTTGCTCTGGCTGGCTTGGTGGCACTGGCCGCTTGCAGCCCGCCGTCAGCCGGGACCAATGGTCTCGGGGTTGTTGCCACCACCTCCATCATCGGGGACATCGTCGAGAGCGTCGCCCCGCCGGGCGTGTCGGTCGAGGTTCTGATCCCGCTGGGAGTCGATCCTCATGATTTCCGGCCCTCATCCGCTCAGGTGGCGGCGATCTCGAGCGCCGACGTGGTATTCGCCAACGGAGGCGGTTTGGAGGAAGGGCTCGTCGATGTCCTCGAGTCCGCAAGAAGCGACGGAGCACGAGTCGTCGAGCTCCTCGGGAGTGTGGGCCCTCTCCGACGCGACGGGAGCCTCGATCCCCACTTCTGGCTCGACCCTGTGCGGTCTGCGGAAGCAGCTCGTGTCGTGGCCGCCGAGTTGGGCACCACCGGATCTGACCGGGTGGTGGCCTATCTGACTGCGCTCGAGGAGGCGCATGCCGAGATCGAAGGGTGGGTCTCCGGTCACGAAGCCGAGATGCGCAAGCTGGTAACCAACCACGACTCGCTCGGATACTGGGCCGATCGCTACGGCTTCGAGGTCATCGGCGTCGTCATCCCGGGGGGCTCGACGCTTGGAGATCCGAGTTCACAGGATCTGGCCCGCCTGGTCGAGTTGATAGACGAGGGGGGGATAGAGGCGATCTTTGTCGACGTTGCCGCCTCGAGCGTGCTCGCCGAGGCAATCGCGGCCGAGGTGGACCACCCGGTCCAGGTGGTCGGGCTGCACACCGGCTCGCTCGGTGGCCCGGGGTCGGGAGCAGAGACCCTGATCGACCTGATCCTGTTGAACTCCAAACGCATATCGAACGCGCTGATTGGTTAGCGTCGATGGCGGTGGAATTCCTCGTCGAGCCCTTCGAGCTGGCGTTTCAACAGAGGGCGCTGATTGGAGGGGCATTGGCGGCCCTCGCCCTGGCGGTTGTCGGCACATGGGTCGTGATACGAGGGATGACCTTCCTCGGCGACGCCCTCGTCCATGGTGTCGTACCCGGCGTCGCTCTCGCTCTGCTCTTCGACTTCAACGTGCTCGCCGGGGCAGCCGCCGCAGCCGTTGTGATGATCGTCGGCATCAACCTGGTCCACCGGCAGACGACGTTCTCCGAGGACACCGGAATCGGCCTTCTCTTCGTCGGGATGCTGGCGACTGGCGTGATCTTGATCTCTCAGACATCGTCTTACGCCGGAAGTCTGACCGCGGTCCTGTTCGGTGACGCCCTTGGAGTGACTGAAGCGGATCTGGTGGTGCTGGGTGCGGTAGCCGTGGTGACCTTGTTGACCTCGGTCGTGCTGTACAGGTCGTTTCTCGTGTTGTCGTTCAACGAGCAGAAGGCGCGCGTTCTGGGCCTCAGGCCCCAGATGGCACACATGGCGATGCTCGGGCTGATCACCCTCTCGATCGTCGGTTCCTTCCAGACAGTGGGGGCCCTTCTCGTGTTCGGCCTCCTCGTCGGCCCGGCGGCCACGGCTGCGATCATCGTGAACCGGGTGCCTTCGATCATGATCCTGGCGGCGCTTCTGGGTGTTGTTTCTGTCGCCTCCGGCCTGGTCATCAGCTACTACGCCAACACCTCCGCCTCGGCGACTGTGGCGCTGGTGCCGATACTGCTGTTCTTCGCCGTTCTCGCCGTGAAGTCCGTGGTCGGATCGTCGGCGGAGGCCTGACCCGTGGACCGTCTGGCCCGCTTCATCGTGCACCGCTCGAAACTCGTCCTCGGGGCGACAGGCCTCCTCACGCTCGTGGCGGTGGTCATGTTGTTCCGGCTCGATTTCAACGCCGACATCACGTCGTTCATCGTCGAGGGCACGCCTACAGGGCGGCAGTTCGCCGAGTTCCAGGACAAGTACGACGCGGCCGACCCCATCAATGTCGTGGCGTCGGTACCCGAGGGCCGGTCCTTCGAGGAGAAAGAGAACCTCGTGTTACTGGCCGAGCTCCGGGCCGCCCTACAGGACGTCGAGGGGGTCGGCCTGGTCGCCTCGATCCTGCCGGACTCCAATCCGCTCACGGGTGGGGCGATCGACGCCGGAGCGATCTCGGCCATTCCCGACTTCGCTCTCGCTCAGATCTTCGAGACTCCCTTGGCCGACCTGCTCGTCTCCGAGGACGGCAGGCACACGATGCTCATCGTCTCTCCGCAAGGAGACGTAACTGCGGTAGCCCGGGAGGTGATAGACGTCGAGGTCGCGGGGCTCGACGTCGTCTACTCGGGCAATCCCGTGATTTTTGCCTCGGTGATCGACCTTCTGACACTGTTCCTGCTGGCCATACC
>JBFFIL010000099.1:0-5599 GCA_041556535.1 Acidimicrobiia bacterium
CGCCACGACCGCCACCGACGGCTCCGACCGCCCTCGGGACGAGATCGTCATCCACAAGGTCACGATCACAGAGAGCTGATCTTGGAGATAGGCGACAGGGCGTCACGATCCAAACTCGTGACGACGAGAGACATCGAGCTCTTCACGGAGATGAGCGGAGACCGCAATCCGCTCCACTACGACGAGGAGCTGGCGGGCGCTTCGAGGTTCGGCGGGATCATCGTTCAGGGAGGCGTTACCACTGCCATCCTGAATGCCCTCGTCGCAGAGGAGCTGCCTGGCCCGGGCTCGGTGTTCCTCAACGTGAACTGGAGTTTCCGCGCACCGGTCCATCCTGGCGACCAGATCACGGGCACGGTCTCTGTGACCGACATCCGCGAGGACAAGCCGCTCACGACGCTCGAGTGCAGCGTGACGAACCAGGATGGCGAGACGGTGCTCGACGGCACCGCCCTCGTCTGGACCGAGAACCTATCTGCTTTGCGACTCTCCACCAGCTAGCGTTTCGTCCGCTGCTTCGGCGGCGACTCGTTCTGACAAGTCTGAGGGGGTCGTAACCGGACACAAGAGAGAGGGCTGCCAAGAGGCCCTCCGCCAGAAAGGACGAGTCGCAGCGTGAATATCTATGTGGGGAACCTCCCCTTCAGCACCACATCCTCCGAACTCGAGGAGCTGTTCAGCGAGTACGGGGCAGTCGACTCCGCCGCGGTCATCAACGATCGGGAGACCGGAAGGTCACGCGGATTCGGCTTCGTCGAGATGGAGGACTCTGCCGGCAAGGCAGCAATCGAGGCTCTCGACGGCACCGACATGGATGGCCGATCGCTCAAGGTCAACGAGGCCCGGCCCCGCCGCTAGGGAATCGACCCGGTCACCAGGCTGATCCCGGCACTGCCCAGGTCGTCGCCGAGGAACAGCCAGTAGCGCTCACCGTCGTATACGACCGACATACCGGGCCAGCCACGCTCGCCGGTGCTGCCGATGGGCGCCCCTTCGTTGTCGGCTGCCCACGTCGATCCTCCATCGGATGACACGAGCCGGCCGAACGGGATCTCACTCGCTTGGTACCCGACCCTCGGCTGCTCGTCGAACCCGAGGTAGAAGAGCTCGAGGCCGTGCGTTGTCTCGATGATGTTCATCGGCACCACGCCCTTCTCGTTCCAAGTGGCGTCGGTCGCGGCGTACACAGGTCCTGGGAGCGCCTCCCAGGTCACGCCGTCGCTTGACCTCATGATCCCGATGGTTGGAACCGCGTCGAAGTTGGCATAGGCCGCATACGTGAGCAGGTAGGTGTCGCCGACCTTGGTGACCCCTGTCGGGACCATCAATTCGTTCCAGTCGTCACCTGGTGCTCGGAAGTGGATCCCTTGGTCCTCCCATGGCCCGGCCATCTCGGGAGCGGTCGCCCGGAACATGGTCTGGTACGGAGGGCCGAACCCGTTGACGTAGAGCATCTCCCACTGCAAGTCGGTCTCGAAGATGAAGAACCAGCCGAGGCCCGGTGCCGGCGGTGTGAACAGCGGGTTTCCCGGGCTCTTCTCCCAGGTCACACCATCAGTCGATGTGGCCATCCCCAGGGAGGATCCTCGTCCGCTTGCCCCCGAGTAGAAGAGATTCCAGACTCCGTCCTCGACGATCACCCATGGGACGGCGGTGAAGTTGCTGTCCCACTCCCCCGGGACGATCACGGGCGCATCCGGATGCACCGAGAAGTCGTATGGGAACTCGAGGACGGTCGTCGTGGTGGTGACAGCCGAGGTGGTCGTCACCGGGGTCGTCGTGGTGCTCGTCGGGAGAGTCGGCACGCTCGAGCTCGTCACCACCGTGCCGCCGCCACAGGCGGCGACGATCAGAGTCAGCGCAGTCAGGCGTCTCACTGCATCGGAGCGCCGGTCAAGCGATCAGGCGCGGGTTCTGGGTGTACATGCCGGTGATGCTGGCCTCGGCGAGCACGTGACCCGCTATGGCGTCACGGACGTCATGGCCGGTGAAGTCCCCATGGGCGTCGGTCGTGTCGGTATCGAGCGCAAAGACCGTGAACACGTACCGGTGCACGAGGCTGTCATTCCAGGGGGGCGCCGGACCGTCGTACCCGTAGTAGCGGCCCTCCATGACGGCGTCGCCTGCGAACCAGCCGACGTAGTCGTTCAGGCCCTGGCGGCAGCCATGAGGACCGAGAGGAACTTGCTGGCCTCCCGCCACCACACCGTCGGCAAACTCCCCTTCTTCGATCGACCTCAACTCGGGCGGCAGGTCGATCACCACCCAGTGGAAGAAGTCGACTCTTGGCAGTTCGGGGGGGACCTCTCTGCCCTCCTTGTTGACGTCGTCTCCGGCACTGGGCACGTCCGGGTCGTGACACATGAGAGCGAAGGACCGCACATCATCCGGGACGTCGCTCCAAGCGAGCGCAGGATTCACGTTGTCCGAGAACGTCGCATGGGTCTGCGGGTCGGCCTTCGCGAATGCGTGGCGAGCCGGGATGACCCCGCCATCATCGAAGCTGGAACTGGTGAGCCACATGGTCCGAAGCCTACGCCCCCATCAGACTGCGAATCTCTGCGAGCTCCTCGACAGCGGCCGAGTCGATGGGATCGAGCACGACCTGGATGTGGTCGAGACCAGCAGAGGCGAACCCGGCAAGCCCAAGGGCTATCTCCTCGTGAGAGCCCGATATCGGCCCGACCTTCGGCCTGGTCTCGCTGCCCGCGACTCTCCCCTCGCCCCGCGACAGTTGGACGTACACCGCTGCCGTCTTCTCGATCTCCGAGGGGTCCCGGCCAACGTCGGAGCACGCCTCCTCCAACACCTTTACCAGGGGGCCGACGCCGTCGGGTTTGTTGCCAAACCAGACATGCCACGTGTTCCACATGTCGACGTATGGCGCCGCGAGTCGCAGCATCCGAGGGCCGTTCGAGCCGACCATCAGTTTCATGTCGGGGCGCGCCCTGGGCAGTATCTCTGTTCCCTTCAGCTCGTAGAAGTCACCCGAGTAGTCGATGGAGCCAGAGCGGACGAGGGTGTGAATGATCTCGATTGCCTCCCCGAATCTCGCCACGCGCCGGTCGTAGGGGAACCCGAAAGCCTCATACTCGGCTCGATTCCAGCCGGCCCCAAGGCCGAGAATCAGCCTCCCGCCGCTGATCTCGTCGACTGTTGCGGCCTTCTTTGCGATCATGGCCGGGGAGTGGAACGAGGTGGCCGCGACAAGAGGGCCCAACTGAATGCTCGATGTCGCCTCCGCCAGCGCCGCCAGGGTGGACCACGCCTCCCACGGCCCCCGGGTGCCGGTCGACTCATCCCTGAAGATGAGATGATCCCCGACCCAGGCCGAGTCAAAGCCGACGTTCTCCGCCGTCAACGCTATGTCTCTGAACTCGGGCCACTTGACCTCGCGCTCGACCTCTGGAAGCTGGACGCCGATCTTCACTGCCCGTCGACCTCGTCGTCTTTGGGAAGGGCCTCCAGATCGAAATTGCTGTTCCAGTTCCACAGCATCCAGCCGACGCCGCGATCCTCGGCGGCTTTGATCGACGTCAGGATCTGCTCATTGGTCCACCAGAAGGCCTGGAGCCACGGTCGTAGGAGCGTGCCGTCCTGAAGACGCGGGATCGCGTCCTCGATCGCCCCGGCAACGACCTCGTACGGGAAGTCGTTGGGGTTGGGAAAGCCCCTCCAACCGTCCGTGTAGTGAGACGGATAGAGCATCGGGCTCAGGGCGTGGACCTCCGAAGACATTTCCTCCGGTCTCTGACCGAGAGTGTGATCACTCTCCGTTGACACCACTATCCCGAAGACCGCGGCACTCACCTTGCAGCCCATCGGCTCCAAGACGTCGCCCGCCTCGGCAAGGAAGCTGACGATCGCATTGACCCGAAAGTCCTCTGTCAGGTCCATCTGGCCGCTCTGGTAGGCCGCCTGACCCGACGGGTATCGGATGTAGTCGAATTGGACTTCGTCGAAGCCGATCTCACACGCCTCCCGCGCCAAGGAGATGTTGTAGGCCCGGGCCCCGGCTGCCGACGGATCTATCCACGCCCCGGTCATGGCATCGCCCGCGTGCGCTCTGGACCAGTAGATGTCGTTGAACGTCACGATCCGGGTGATCGCGTACAGGCCTCGCTGGTGCGCCTGTTCCACCAGCTCACGGGGGTCATAGGACATCGACACGGCGCCTATGTCGTGAGCCGCCTGTACGGAGGTGTCATAGAGGACCTTGCCGCTCTCATTCTTGGTGTCGAACACGAGCGTGTTGACCGCGGACTGGGCGGCGATGTCCAGCAAGCCGGCGAACTTCTCATCGTCTCCGGCGGCCACCGCGGACACGTGGAGACCGCGCACGACGATGGGCGCCAGGACCGCCTGCACCCTGTCCAGCTCACCGCTCCAACCGACGACACTGGAGTGCCAGCCAGGCTTTGTGACGGCCAAAGGGCCAGGCTCGGTTGTCTCGAAGACGACGATCCCGTCCTCGTCGCTCACCTGAGCCGTCGCTCCTAGCTGAACGTGGGCTCCGGCGAGAGGGAGGCCAAGAGGGTCGGTGACGACCCCGGTGACGCGGTAGACCCTGAGAGTCGTAGTGGTCGTAGGCGGAACCGTCGTCGTGGTCGATGTGGTTGTGGGGTCCGTCGTGGTCGGTAGGCCACCGATCGCACAGGCAGAGACCACGACAGCAGCTGCCGCGAGCAAGGCAGACCATCTCTTGCTCGGGCCTCTCATCACGGAAAGATACCCCCGGTCCCGATCCAATCTCGGCGGCACTTACCATCGTCAATCGTGACCAACCCACGCGAAGCAATCGGGTGCCGCAACTCGGCGATGGCGACCTCGTTCCTCCTCGGCATGGCTGTGGCCTTCATGGCGCTCGGACTTGCGCTGACAGCCCGCCCAGGATGCACCGGCGCATGTGAGACCGCCGCCCTGACCCTTCTATACGCAGGTGGGCCCATCGGAGCGATAGTGTGTGTGATCTTCGAAGGCCTGTATCTCCTGTGGCCGCTGGAGATCACCCTTTGGGTCGTCATCGGGTTCCTCATCGCCCGGCGAGCGGATCGCACCGGTTCGGGTGTCCTAGGCCCGTCGCTCGTGGTCGTGGTCGTCGCGATCGCTTTCGGACTAGTCCTTTCGAGCCTCGTCGAAATGGCCATATGAAGCCCCACTCCCGTCTGTACCTTGTCGAGTTGATGCAAAGCACCCTGCGACTTCGTGTTCTGGCGCTCGCATTGGCGAGCTCGCTCCTCATGGCTGCCGCCGCGGGGGAAGTCCTGTTCCAGGCGCCCGCGCCCGGGACGGACCTGAAGCCCATCGGAGGCGCGGATGCCCTCATCGACTTGGTTCAGAGCCAGCAAACCGTCCTCTGGTCGTCCCTGGCTGGAACCGTCAACTCCTATACGGTCCTCGGCTGGCCGGAAGTGAAGGGATCCATCGAGCTGGGCGGCGCCATGGTCCTCGAACGTCCGTCCAACGGTCTTTCGGGCGTCATCGACATCGGAGACAAGCCCATGTCTGTCGAGTTCTCCCTAGACGGCTAGATACTCCTCGAGGGCGACCGCCTCGAATGGGCCGACAGCCCCGATCATCCTCGTTTCGGCACCGTAGA
>JBFFIL010000100.1:0-5583 GCA_041556535.1 Acidimicrobiia bacterium
CGAGCCCGAAGCCTCCACGGCAGCGGCTGCCTGGGCGGTCTACAACGAGGGCGGTTGGGACGTCTTTGCCTGCCGCGATTGAGACGGCGCACATTCCGATGGAACGGGGCTAACGGAAGTCTCTCGACCGAACGGTCTGGACACCGATGGGATCGAAGTCGCGAGCCACGATGTTGGTGACCCCGTCATGGAACTCCAGTCGCCCATGAACCACCAGTGCCGGGCTCTTCCGCACCACCTGACGATGCCTGGCCCACACGTCGGGCAGCACGACGATGTTCAGCAGCCCGGTCTCGTCCTCCAGGTTGAGGAAATACACCCCTTTGGCGGTGGACGGCCTCTGACGATGCGTGATCACACCTGCAACACGCACCCTGGCCAGGTTCCTCTTCACCTCCAATGCCTCCGCAGCGGTCAGGCACCCGTTCAGCCGGCCCCGGACAAAGCTCATCGGATGAGTCTTCGACACCGAAGTAGCCCACAAGTCCGCCCGGTGCTTCTCCTCGTCGGTCATGGCCGCCAATTCAGGAGAGCTAACCCCCGGTGACAGGGCGAGTCGCCCCGGGTCGATTTCGGCCAGCGCGCCGGCAGCCCACATACCTTCGCGGCGACCGAGGCCAACCGACTCAACGGCACCCGCTGCAGCCAAGCCCTCCAGCGCTTCGACGTCCAAGCCGGTCCGAAACGCAAGATCCTCCGGTGATGTGAACTCCCCGCCGAGAACCCTGGCCGCCTCGATCCGCGTCACTTCCTTCTCCCCCAGGTTTCTCACGTAGCGCAGCCCCATCCTCACCCCTACCGCCGGGCGGATCGGGTCGTCGATGTGACCCCTTCCCCGGCGCCACTCCTGGCCCAGGTAGGAAACGATGTCGTCGGGATCGGCATCGATGGGCTCGATGGTGCAGTCGTGCCATGACAGGTTCACGTCGGGACCGAGCACCACAACGCCGTGACGCTGTGAGTCGTGGGCCAGGGTGTTGGGGCTGTAGAAGCCCATCGGCTGGGCGTTCAGCAGCCCGGCCAGATACTCCGCCGGGTAGTGGAAGCGGAGCCAGGCGGACATGTAGACGATGTAGGCGAAGCTCACGGAGTGGCTCTCGGGAAAACCGAAACTCGAGAAGCCCTGCAACTTCTCCCATATCTCGTCGGCGGCGGCATCCACGATCCCTGTTTTCTCCATTCCGGCATACACCTCGTCCCGGAGCCGCCCCATCGCCTCCTCGGATCGCTTGTGAGTCATCGCCTGGCGGAGCCGATCGGCCTGCGACCCGTCGAATCCCGCGCAAACCCGGGCAAGCTCCATGAGCTGCTCTTGGAAGATGGGCACACCAAGCGTCTTCTTCAGGATGCCCTCGGTCGACGGGTGCGGGTATCGGACCGGCTCCTCGCCGTTTCGCCGCCGCAGATAGGGATGGACCGACTGGCCTTGAATGGGGCCGGGGCGGATCAGAGCCACCTCGACCGCCAGGTCGTAGAAGGTCTTGGGCTTCATCTTGGGAAGCGTTGCCATTTGCGCTCGCGACTCGATCTGGAACAACCCCACGGTGTCGGACCTGGTCATCGACTCGTAGATCGCCGGCTCCTGGGGTATCCGGGCAAGATCGATCTCGACTCCGTGGGTCTCCTCGATCATGTCCGTCGCCAGATGCAGGGCATTGAGCATCCCGAGACCGAGCAGATCGAATTTCACTATCCCGACCGCAGCAGAGTCGTCCTTGTCCCACTGGATGACAGTCCTGCCCTCCATGCGCCCCCACTCCAGTGGAACCACCTGCCACAGAGGGCGGTCGGCTATGACCATCCCGCCCGAGTGGATGCCGAGGTGGCGGGGGAAACCGTCGAGACGCCAGCAGATGTCGTAGATCATCTCGGCGGTCATCCCCTCGGGGAGGGACGTGTCCATGTTCCGCAGCTGGGCAGGGTCCCGGGTGTCGACGTATTTGGAGAGCCCGTCGACCTGTGCCTGGGTGAACCCGAAGGTCTTTGCCACGTCCCGCAACACCGAGCGGGCCCGGTAGGTGATGACATTGGCGACCATCGCCGCCCGCTCCCTCCCGTAGCGGCGGTAGCAGTACTGGATGACTTCCTCACGCCGATCGGCCTCGAAGTCGACGTCGATGTCAGGTGGCTTGCCGCGCTCCTCGGAGAGGAAGCGCTCGAACGGGAGATGGAGCCTTATCGGGTCGACGCGTGTCAGCCCGATACACCTGCACACCGCCGAGTCGGCGCCCGATCCTCTGATCTGGCAGTAGATGTCTTGTTCCCTGGCAAAGTCGACCAGATCCTTGACAACGAGGAAATAGCCGGGGAAGCCGAGCTTCTCGATGATGCCCAGTTCTTTGTCCAGCCTCCGCCTGGCGATCGGGTCGATCCCGTCTTCCGAGCCCGGGTAGACGTCACGGGCTCCCTCCCATGTCAGATGGCGGAGGTAGTCCATCTCGTCCTGAAAGTGCCCCGGCATGGGGAAGTCGGGCAGTTCCGGAGCCACCAAGCCGAGGTCGAAAGCAAGACGCCGGCCAAGTTCCGCGGCGCGTTCAACGGCTCCCGGGTAGCGGATGAAGCGCTGGCCCATCTCGTCGGGACGCTTCAGGTAACGCTGGTCAGTCGCCGGTCTGAACCCGTCGGCCTCGATGAGAGTGCGACGTCCCCCAATTGCCGCCAGCACCTCGGACAGATAGGCGTCGCGACGGTCGTGATAGTGAACCTGGTTGGTGGCAACAGTGGATAGGCCGAGCTTCTGGGCCACCTCCCACATCAGGTCATTGCGACCGTCGTCCTCTGGCATCCCGTGATGCCACAGCTCCATGTGAGTTCGGGGGCCGAACAGCTCCCGAAGGCGGGAGGCTTCTCCGATGGTGGCCCCGAGATCGCCGGCAGCAGCCGATTTGGGGACCGCTCCGGAGTGGCATCCGGTGAGGGCGTGAATGTCGTGGTTGGTCGCCGCGACGGCGAGGTCGTCCCATGAGTAGATGGGGTGGTCCTTCTCCCCTCGCATCTGTGCTTTGGTGACCAGATGGGAGAGGGTTCGGTAGCCGGCCGGAGACGCGGCCAGCAGCACCAAATGGTCCGATTCGGGGAGAACGGTCGGCTTGGTGCCGTGGGCCTGAACGCTGCGCCCTCTGCGCAACCTGCCCTGGCCACCCTTGACCCGGGCATAGCGCTGCCTGTCCCACTCCTCTGCCCTGGCTATCGGGTCGGTGTACCCGCCCGGGTTGACCTCCAGCCCGATCTCGACGCCGTAGATGACGGGCAAGCCAGTCGCCTTTGCGGCCTGCCAGAGCCGTGAGGTCCCGTAGAAGCCGTCATGGTCGGTGACCGCAAGTGCCTCATACCCGAGGTCTATTGCCCGTTCGACCAGGTCCTCGGGATGCGAAGCACCATCGAGAAAGGAGAAGTTGGTGTGACAGTGCAACTCGGCGTATCTGGTGGGCACCTACCCCATCTTATCGAACATATGTTCGATGTCTAACGGAGGTCAATCCGTTGTCAGCTCGACAGTGTCGGAAGAGGAGCCGCTTCCGATCCCGGCTGTCTGGTAGGTGACGAACGTCACGTTCGTCTCTGGGATCGGCTTCCAACCTTGGATCTTCAACTCGAGGTCCTTCTCGTCGAGCCACCCGCACTCGACGCTGTCCCCCGCCGTCGAAGAGTCGGAGATCTTGCACTTGTCAGACCCCCAGAGGATGTCGATCACCCGCCCGTCAGGAAAGACGATGAGCAGACCCGCCGCCAAGTCCTGGCGCGAGCCAAGCGTCATGTCGCGAGCAGCACCGTTGAATCTCACCGTGACCGTCGTGTCCTCGCCCTCGTTCTTTACGGCCATCACGGTGATGTCACCCGCAGGATCGGGATCATCGAGCGCATCAACGTCGTCCCAGGACGCCGCGATGTCACCAACCAAGTCGGTGACTGTCCACTCCAGATTCCCTCCCCCACCCCGCGTCAGGAGGAAGCCACCGGTTATCACCGTGGCGACTGCCACGCCGGTGATCACTCGGTTCCGCCACTTGTCGCGTGGCTTGGGCTTCGGCTGGTGCCGGTCCTCCAGATCGAGGTCGTGCTCCACCCGGTACCACCCTCGGTAGAACTTCAGCTTGTTCTCCTGGCTGAGCCGTCCGAAGGCCGGGATGATGAAGTCTCCCGGCTTCATCATCTGGTTCGTAGCCAGGTTCTCGAGGGCGACGGCTGCATCCATGAGCCCTTTGTCCACTTCCCGCCCCTCACCGTATTGGGCTACCAACTCTGGATCATCGGACTTGAAGCGCCTCGAGGGCACGACCTCCGTCTCGAACCACTTCGACCAGTCGGCGTCTGTCCAGTTCTCCAGTACCGCACCGGAAGGATCGCCTTCGAGTCCCGGCAGGTATTTGTCTCCTGGCATGGCGATCTTCCGCTTGGGTGGCGCACCCTAACGGCACCCCGGCCACCGTCTGGCTTGGTAGCTTCGCCGACCATGGAAGACGTCTCTGTCCCGGTCGACGACGGCAGTTTCAGCGTTTGGCATCGCCGGGCAAAGGGTGACGCTCCGACCACAGTCCTGATCCACGGTCTCACGTCGACCTCTCGATCGTTCCTCGACGTCATCTCTGCCCTTCCGGCGGGATTCGGCGTGATAGCCATGGACGTCCGGGGGCGAGGCCTCAGTTGGCAGGCTCCCGGACCCTATGACCTGGGCAGCATCTCGGACGATGTGCCCGTGGCCCTCGACCACTTCGGGATCGATCACGCCGTTGTCGCAGGCCACTCGATGGGTGCCTGGATCACTGCTCTCGCGGCGACCCGGCATCCGACGAGGGTGAGCAGGGCGGTGCTCGTCGACGGTGGGCTTCCGATCGAGTTCGATCGGACTTTGCCCCCAAAGGAACTGATCGACGCGGCGGTCGGTCCGGCGGTGCGCCGATTGGCACTCGAGTTCGACAGCCAGGAGGCCTACCTCGACTGGTGGCGGGCGCACCCGTCGTTCGTCGGGCCTTGGACCGATGCGATGGACGAGATCCGCCTCTATGACATCCACCGGTTGAGAGGCAAGTGGGTGACCCGGATCAACACCGACGCCGTGATCCAGGCGGGTGCCGACCCGGCGCTCGATGAGGAGACCGAGTCGGCCTGGTCGAGGATCGGGCTCCCGACAACTGTCGTCACCGTCGACCACGGCATGCTCAACCAACCAGGGGGCTTCACGCCCGTCGAGCTGGCAGAAGAGTGCGCCAAGGCCAACCAGCACCTGCAGCCGGCACATCTCCGGGACCTGAACCACTACACGGTGCTGCACGAGCATGGCGCACCGGCCGTCGCCGGGATCATCGCCGGTTAGCTACCGTTCGGCTCAGGAGGAACATGTCTTCGATAAAAAAGACGATCAGACTCTCAGGCAAGGCCGAAGGCTCGATCGAGGATGCGGTTCGGACGGTGCTGGCCAGGGCGGCATCAACCATCTCCGACATCCAGGAGTTCAAGGTGGTCAAGGTGGGAGGCGAAGTGAACGCTTCGGGCGCTCCTACCAACTTCTCGGTCATCCTCGACGTCACTTTCGGGATCAAAGACCCCGTCGAACACGGTTAACCGGCCGGCGGGCTGGCGAGA
>JBFFIL010000101.1:0-5567 GCA_041556535.1 Acidimicrobiia bacterium
ACTCCTGCTCTCCACCACGCCGAAGCGAGCGTCGGGCCTCCTTCGACGAGCACCTCCAGGTGCCCACGATCGCCCAGCGCCCTGCAAACCGCCTCAGGTGCCGGCATCGTCTCTCCCTCCACGACGATCAGCTCACCGGACGGCACCGGCAACGGCCTGGTCGAGAAGACCAGCGGCTCTCTGGACCAGATCGCCGCCCCAGCGGGCAGGTCGCCGGACCCGGCGACTATCACCGGAGTGGGTTGGGGGCCGTCGTAGCGATCGATCCGCACATCGAGACTTGGATTGTCCGCTCTCACAGTCCCGGCCCCGACGACCACGGCATCCGCGTCTGCTCTGAGGTGGTGGGAGTCCTCTCGCGCCCTCTCGGAGGAGATCCATTGCGACGTCCCATCTGCTGCGGCCACGGCGCCGTCGAGTGTCATGGCCCATTTGAGCGTCACGCGCGGGAGACCGGTCAAGCGATGGTGTATGTAGGCCCCGTTCAGAGCTGCGACTTCTTCCGCCAGGTAGTCGGTCGTGACGTCGACCCCCGCCGACCGAAGACGGGAGATGCCGGTTCCCGATACCTTCTCATCGGGGTCGACCATCCCGACCACGACGGCTCTCACCCCTGCTTCGAGGATCGCGTCCACACAGGGAGGTGTCCTCCCGTGGTGTGTGCACGGCTCGAGAGTGACGTAGAGGGTGCCACCGGCCGCGTCGGCTCCTGCCGTCGAAAGTGCTACAACCTCGGCGTGAGGCTCCCCGGCCCCGAGATGGGCGCCTTCGCCCAGCACGTCGCCTGCGGACGACACCAGGACCGACCCGACCCTGGGATTGGGATGGGTTCGGTGCTCACGCGCCAACTCGAGGGCGCGTCGCATGTGGACCTCTTCGGGCAACTAACCCGTGCGACGGTCGATGCGGTACGTGGAACCAGGTTGCTTCTTTGCGAACTCTTTCATCTCAACCGCAATTGCCGACGCCTCCCATTGCGTGCCGATGTCACGCACATCGGTAGACGCTACACCCAGCGACAGAGACACGACAGGGAAGGCGTAGCGCTCACCCCTCCGGTCTATCACCTCGATGTACCCGCGGAGGGCGTCAGTCGTGTCGTATAGGTCGAGTATCCCGTCGTCGAAGCGAGTGATGACTTCCTTGCAGAACGCCTCCGACATGTCGGGTGGGACGATCACCACGAAGTCGTCCCCGCCGATGTGCCCGATGAAGGCGTCCGTTATGCCCAGGCTCTGTGCCGCGTCGGTGAAACATGAGGCGCAGAACCTGATCACTTCGTCGCCGCGCATGAACCCGTAGTGGTCGTTGAAGGCCTTGAAGTTGTCCAGGTCGCCATGGACGAGGGCGAACTCTCGCTCCTCGCGAATGCAACCCTCGATCTCCGCCGTGATCTTGAAGTTTCCGGGGAGCCCGGTGAGGGGAGACAGGTCGCGCGCTGCTTGCGTTCGACGCAGGACGGCCCGCACCCTCGCTGCGAGCTCGGTGATGTCGAAAGGCTTCGTGATGTAGTCATCCGCACCGAGTTCGAGACCGCGCACACGGTCCTCGGGGAGCCCCCGAGCGGTCAAGAGGATGATCGGGATGTTTGAAGTCGATGCTTGGCTTCTCAATCGGTGGAGGGCGGTGAGACCGTCCATTCGCGGCATCATGATGTCGAGCACGATCGCGCTCGGAGGATTCGCGGTCGCCCTCTGCAGCGCATCCTCCCCGTCGATCGCGGTGTCGACCTCGAATCCGTCCAGCTCGAAGTTGACCTTGACGACAGTGAGAATGTCCGGATCGTCATCCGCTACCAGGACACGTTCACTCATGATGCCTCAATGACTCTTCTCAGTTCGCTTACCGCTGCGCCGGGATCATCGGCCCGAAACACCGCCGTGCCCGCCACGAGCACGTTTGCCCCAGCCGCAACGGCGAGAGGTGCGGTATCCGGTGTGATACCTCCGTCGACCTGAATATCGGTTGCCAGACCCCGCTCCTCAACCCATTCTCTCGCCTGCTCCAGCTTGGGCAGAGCCTCAGGGAGGAAGGCCTGGCCACCGTGGCCCGGCTCCACCGACATCACGACGATCAAATCGCAAATCTCCGCGAACGGCGCCACGCCGGCGAAGGGGGTCGACGGGTTCATGACGAGGCCGAAGTCCATCCCGTGCTCTCTGGCCCTCCTGGCCGGCCCGGTCGGGTCGGGAATGGCCTCGATGTGCATCGACACCAAGTCGACACCGGCGGCAGCGAGCTCGGGCAGGAATACGTCCGGGTTCGTCGCCATCACGTGACAGTCGAAGTACAGGCTGGTCACCTTCCTGATGCTCTCGATCACAGGTATGCCAAAGGAGACGTTTGGCACGAAGTGCCCGTCCATGACGTCGAGGTGAAGCCAGTCGACGTGGGGAGCAACTCTCCCTATCTCCTCACCCAGGCGTGAGAAGTCGGCGGCCAGCAATGAGGGGGCGATCTTGAGATCGGTCACGTGTCGAGTGTATGCCTCAGCCGGCCACTCCCCCGATTTTGCGTGCGCCGCGAAGCCAGTCGGCACCGGCCATGGCCCTTCGCCCGGGAGGCTGGACGACCACTAGCTCGACAGCCCCATCGGCAAGGCCGACGACGGGCCTCCCAGCGAACTCTTCCCAGGTTCCTCGCAGGGGGCCTTGCTCGGCTTCGCGGGCCTCGAGGATCTTGAACGTCTGTCCATCGAGGTTGAGTGTGGCGCCGGGATTGGGGGCCAGGGCCCTCACGTGATCGACGAAGCGCCTGGGGACGAAGTCGACGTCCAGTCTCCGATCCGAGGCCTCGATCTTGTGGGCGTACTCGACTCCCTCGTCGGTCTGCGTGACTGGCACGAGGTCCCCGGCCATGTATCCCGGTATGGAGGCCGCGATGAGTCGCGCACCCAATGTGGCGAGTCGAGCCGTCAACTCGCCGGCGGTCTCGTCAACGCCTATGTCCACGGCCTGCGCGGTGAGGACCGGCCCTGTGTCCATGCCCTCGTCGATCTTGATGATCGTGACACCGCTCATCGGGTCACCTTCCATCAACGCTCTGGCGACCGGCGCCGCTCCTCGCCACCGCGGCAACAGGGAGAAGTGGACATTGAGGAGGCCCTTGCCAGGCAGCGAGAGCACATCGGGGCGAAGGATCCGGCCGTACGCGACCACCACCCCGAGATCGAAGCCTCCTGCACTTGTGATGACCGGGGCGATCTCGGTGGCTTTCCGGGGTTGTCCGACGGTGATGCCTAGGCGCGCTGCCTCCGCTTTGACCGGAGAGGGCGTCGGCGCGCCGGACCGGCCCCTGCTCTTGTCGGGCTGTGTGACGACCAGCCCCACGTCGAATTGGGCCGCAAGGAGCCTCAACGTCGGAACCGCCGGCTCGGGCGTGCCCAGGAAGACGATCCTCGTCATTCGAACGTCGCCAGGCCCAGTGCTTCCTCCCGAAGCTCCTTGAGGGCCTTCTTGCGCTCGGGCTTGTCCAGCCTGTCGAGCAGAAGAGTCCCCTCGAGGTGATCGACTTCATGCTGGAGGACCCTGCCCAGCAGCCCCTCTCCGGAGTATTCGACGTCGTTCCCGTCCAAGTCGACTGCCCTCACCCGAGCGAAAGCCGGCCTCACGATGTTCCAATAGCGGCCTGGCACCGACAGGCATCCCTCCTCGAACTCCCACTCCCCGCTCGTCTCGACCACGACCGGGTTGATCATCACGCGCGGGCCCAAGTCGTCCTGGGCATCGAAGACCGCTATGCGCTTCGTAACCCCGATCTGATTGGCTGCAAGCCCGACTCCGGGCGCGTCATACATGGTCTCGAGCATGTCCTGCACCAGGGCCGCGATCGTGCCGTCGATACTCTCGACATGCTTCATGCCGGTGCGCAGCACCGGGTCGCCGAATGTTCGGATCGGATAGACCGCCAACGGGTTTCCTAAGAGATTGCGTCGGCTGAGAGTAGGGCGTCGGCGGGCTCAATCCGACCCACTTGGCAGCAGTACGACCGCTCGGGCCGCCACGCATGGGGCTGCCGGTCCGGACTAGACGTCGATCGGGTCCGCATCGACCCGGACAGACACACCCGCCTCCCGGAGCCGGGCCACCACGTCCCGCAGTCGTCGCCGCGGTTCTCGAAGATCGCCCTGAATCAACCACCTCGCGCCTTCCTCCGACTCCATGGGCCCGATCACGTCGTGAGAGTCGGTGGCCCCCAGCTCGGCAACGAGGTCGATTGCCCGGCCGTCGCGCAATTCCACAGCGATCATCTCGATAGCCGGCGGAACCCGGTCGCGGGCGCGGTCGACCAGCACGCCCTCCAGATATGGAACCGGGTCCCCGCGACGCAGGGCCCCGATCAGGCTCGATTCGGGATGAGATGTCTGCACCATCATCCTCCGTCCGGGGCCAGACTCCAGGGAGTTCGCCAGCCGCGCGAGCTGTCTCAAGGCCTCCTCGGAAGCCCGGTAACCATGGGCCATGAGCATCCCGTCGGCATCGGCGGCGACCACCAGTGCCATGGGGCGGAGGGTGGCCAGGTCTCTCTCGGTGCCGACCGAGATGAGGCCCTCCTCGGGAAATTGCGCAGCCGATCCCGACCCGACTCGACTATTGATCTCACTGACCAGGCGCTCGGGAATCGTTCCCATCTCCTCGAACTCCACTCCCCCACACGACACACATGCCCCGATCTCCGACCCACACCGGGGGCACCGATCGACCCGCCCGACCCGAGTGCCACATCGGGGGCACTGCCGAATGGTCCTGCACCGGGTACACCGCATCGAGGCGAACCCCACGCGTCGATGAGTGAACACGAACGACCGACTCCCGGCGTTGCGCATGGCCCGGAGAGCTGCGACTACGCGCTCTGAGAGGTACCCGCCCCCGGGCGGGTCCTCCGCACGGTTCACCACCTCGACCAGCGGCCAGGCACGATTGCCGACGTGGATCGTCTCCGCACCGGCAGCCAGCACTTCGACCGAAGGGGTAGGACCGAAGAAGACAGCTGCGAATCCCTCCACCCGCGAGCGCGTGCGGACCAGATCGCGTACATGGATCGTAGGAGTCTGCCGCTCCTTCATCGCCCGGCGCCCCTCCTCCAATACGACCACCATCCCGAGCCCGGCGATGCGCCAGGAGGAGATCCGGGGCGTGCCCACAACCAACTTTCCGGGCGTCTGGGCCTCCTCCCACGCAGTGGTGATCTCCGCCGCGGCCCCGCCGGCCACCGTCACCGCCCGTCCGCCACTCCTGCTCCAAGCTTCCCCTACCCGTGCCGCCTCAGCCGCCGTTGCCGTGATGATCGCCACAGACCTTCCCGAGGCGAGGATCGGAGCGAGAGCATCCAACCATGCGAGGTCGGTCCAACTGCCCACCAGTGCCGTTGCTGCCCTGCGCCTGCCCCGGGCGACCGCCGACGCCGCCTCACCGAGAGGGTGGGTCGACGAGGAGGATCCCGGCACCATCGCGGGCGAGCCCATCGATTTGGGCAGGTTGGGAGGAGTGGCCTGGGAAAGGAGCACCGAGAGTGGAGCTACATAGTGTTGAGAGGCCCACTCGAGGGCCTCCAGGAGGGCCCCGTCG